>URZS01000153.1 GCA_900552445.1 uncultured Veillonella sp.
GACATCTAAAGAAAGTAATATCAAAATCTAATCAATAATGATTTTTCATTTAGTTATCATTCTCAATATCAAAATGACTATTTTTTGTAAATCCCATACTTTCCATTCTTTAAAAAACCGCATTCTTACTGCATTGATAATATTTATCATTTAGAAAATTTTCGAAATAAATTTTACAAAAACACTTGCATTTCTCATTTAGTATGTTACAATATAGTTAACAATGATTATTCGTTAAGTATACGGATAACACATTGTATATAAAACTGTTAAGACGGCAAGTGCCGAAAAACACAAACAAGTAAGTACTATTTTAAGAGTTAGACAAGTGTCTATTTGATCTAAGAATAAGTTTTCTTACCAAGGCGAAGTCGCCCACGAAATTGTAGAATAAGTATTCTATTATTTGAATTCACAACCAAGTGGTTATGAATATATAACTTAAGTAATAATCTATTGAAAATTGTAAGTACAAAGGAGTATTAAAATGGCTGAATTAAAAGGTACAAACACTGAAAAAAATCTTCAAGCAGCATTCGCTGGCGAATCCCAAGCATTCCAAAAATATACTTTCTACGCAGCAGCAGCTCGTAAAGCTGGTATGAACGAAATCGCTGATTACTTCGAAGAAACAGCACACAACGAATCTGCACATGCTAAATTGTGGTTCAAAGCTCTTCATGGTGGCGACATTTCCGCTGACATCGAAGCTAACCTTCGCGACGCAGCAGCTGGTGAAAACTACGAACACACTACAATGTACAAAGATTTCGCTGACGAAGCTGAAAAAGAAGGCTTTGCTAAAATCGCTTTCCAAATGCGCGAAGTTGGTAAAATCGAAGCTCGTCATGAAGCTCGTTACCTTGCATTAGCAGCTCAAGTATCCGGTAACAAAGTATTCCACAACGACGAACCAGTAGCTTGGATTTGCGCTAACTGCGGTTACGTACACGTTGGTGAAGAAGCTCCTAAACTTTGCCCAGTATGTGCTCACCCACAAGCTTTCTTCCACCGTTTCGTTGAATCCATCTAATCTGTAAGTACTACACTAACTAAACTAACAACCTGTAAGTACAGATTTTAATGAAACTAAACTTGTAAGTACACTTAATCTTACAGTAAGTACTAACAACTTCCTTAAAAAAAGACGATGACTCAAGTCATCGTCTTTTTTGTGTTCTATTTACTACTAAAGAGTGTATTCTACTAAACAGTATATTCTATGATCTAATATACTAACTAAATAGTAGAATCAACTAAATATTTAAATCGTTGTGCCGCTTCATAAGGACTATCTGCATGAGCGATAGCAGAAATTACAGCTACACCACAGGCTCCCGCTTGTAGTACAGGTTTTGCATTATCTAAAGTGATGCCACCAATGCCTACGCATGGTAATGTTAAGCCTTCTGCTTGAAGTTCAGTAATTCGATTTGGTCCGCATGGTACTTGGGCGTCAGGCTTACTACTTGTAGCGTACATAGGTCCTACACCTACACAATCAGCGTAGATTACATCGGTCTTATGTAGTTCCTCCACAGAGTGAATAGAGATACCAACCACCTTATGGCCCACAAGATTACGCACCTCTTCTAGACGCATGTCTTCTTGACCTACATGTACACCATCAGCATTAACAGCTATCGCTAAGTCTACATCATCGTTGATAATATAGAGAACATTATACTTAGCACAGATTTGTTTTAACTGTTGGGCTAACTCTAGTTTCTGTTGTCCCACTAAGGTACCTACGCCCTTTTCTCTAAATTGGAAACAAGTCACACCGCCTCGACAAGCATCCTCTACGATAGAGAGTAAACGATTTTCATTCAGTTCCACATCTTGCGTACCACTGATGAAATATACTTGTAATTGATCGGGTACAACTACAGGGCGCATACGATTTTCAGACATAAGCACCGCATCATCCAGTGTATATAAACTATCCATAAAGGCTACACTAAAGCTACCAGGTTGTACACCACTTACCTGCACGGCACTTTCACCGGCTAAACCATAGTAAGCCAATGCATAGGCGAGAAACTCACCCATAGATAGTCTGTTTTTACATGGATAATAAGCACTGAAGAAAGCCGCCAATACAGCCCCTAATAGACAGCCCGTACCCGTTACAGCCGTCATAATAGAATGTCCGTGTGGCACTGCAAATACTCGAGTTCCATCGGACACATAATCCTCTTCGCCAGTAGCTACAACAGGGCAATTAATAAGGCGCGCTAGACGATATACGACAACAGCACTATCCTCGACCTGTCCTCCATCTACACCTTTACCGGTAGTGGAGGTATCTGACTGATTATTAGGGCTTAAAGCATCGTAGATAGCTTTGATTTCACTTTGATTGCCTCGCAATAATGAGATATCATCAGTCTTAATCAAATCTAACACTACCGCTAAACGATAAGCCCCTGCATGACAACCCACTGGATCTAAAACGATAGGAACCTCATGTTTCTTTGCCAATGCTATGGCTTCTTTGTAGTAACTAACCTTGTCTGGGGTAAGAGTACCAATATTGATAAGTAACGCCGATGCATGGACGATGAGGTCTTTCAAATCTTCACTACACTCACTCATCACCGGTGATGCACCAATAGCTAATAAACCATTTGCCGTAAAGGTCCTTACTACATCATTGGTAATACAAATAACAAGAGGGTTTCTCTGGCGTAAGATTTCTAATATATTTAGTTCAGGCCAAATTTGACCATTCATATATGGATTTTCATAGGTCATATCATTATCTCCTCTCATCATTTTTCAAGAGCTCGTCTATCGTTTCAGGTCCATTAGATAACAGTCCATACGCCATATGATTAACGGGACCACAGCCATTTCCCAACTCAGGGTTATGTTTAATAGCAAGTGCAATATAGTCCTTGGCAATACCAATCGCATCCATTACATCACGACCCTTAGCAAGCTCCGCCGTAATCACTGCGGAGAAGGTACAGCCTGTACCATGTGTATGCATCGTATCATATTTAGGACTTGTCCAAGTACGAACGCCACCATCTTTAGTGAAAGCATAATCCGTTGCGTCTTCGCCAATGTGACCGCCTTTAATAATAACTACTTTAGGTCCTAAGTCCTGTAAAATACGATTCGCCGCTGTTGTTATGTCGCTTTCACAGGTAATAGACATGTCCGCTAAGACCTCAGCTTCGCTGCGATTAGGGGTAATAACAGTTGCAGTAGGAATGAGTTTAGATTTTAAGAAATTCACCGCTTCATCCGATACGAGTCGGTCACCGCTAGTAGCAATCATAACGGGATCCATTACATAAGGAATTGGTTTACTCACATAAGGATAGATGAGGTCCATCATCTCCGGCAAAGCAATCATGCCCGTCTTAACGGCTTGTGGTTCAATGTCGGAATACACATCGTGTAATTGTCGGTCAATACTCTCTAGCGATAGATGTTCTACATGGTGAACGCCCGTTGTATTTTGAGCCACTACGGACGTAACAACAGCCATGCCGTATACGTGACGACTTTGGAAGGATTTCAAATCGGCCATAATACCAGCACCACCGCTAGGGTCAGTACCAGCAATTGTCAATGCAGTATGTAGTTTCATTATGCCTCCTTATGTAATAAATGACGACGAGATAAGATTTGTAATACTATAAAACCAATGCAAGCACCTGCCACAGAGCTCATGGAGAAGGATGTAATCAAAGTCAATAGAGCCAAAGGTTTACCTAATAGGAAATGGGCTATCGGATAACTCACGAGAGCACCAATAAGGCCTGTGCCAATGATTTCACCAAGAGCTGCCGCCCATAGAGCGTTATATTTCT
>URZS01000154.1 GCA_900552445.1 uncultured Veillonella sp.
ACGCGATCCATTCCAACGGCGCGGCCTTTGCGATGATCGTTGTCGTGACGGTTGACGCCGTGCAGCATCACATAACGGTTATTGATCCAGAACAGACCGTCGCGCACTTTGATATCACGGAAGCCAACGCGTTGTGGCACCACTTCCAGAACGTTGCCGTCGGCGTCTTTCAGCGTCATGACCAGATGGTAAAGATAAGGGGATTCTGCTGACCATTGCTGCGGCTGTTCGACAGTAAAAGCAAAGCGGGCGCTGGTCAGTTTTTCAATTGCCAAATGATCAATGGCGCTGCTGTGCACCACGCGTTCGCCATCAAACAGGGTATATTCCAGCGTCGTGACGACAGGGGAGGCGGCGAGATTTTCCAGCACCACTTCGCAGGAAAGTGTGGCATCGCAATAGGCTTCGTCAAAGTCGGTGCGCACGGTGAAATCGTTAATGTGCGTGAGTTGTTTTCCGATCAGATAAACATCGCGGAAGATCCCCGCCGACCACCACATATCCTGGTCTTCCACGTAGGTAGAGTCCGCCCATTGCATCACGCGCACACACAACAGGTTGTCGCCGGTTTTAACCATCGCGCTGATGTCAAACTCTGCGGTCAGGCGACTGCCTTTGCTGAACCCCACATACTGACCGTTAACGTAGACTTCAAAATAGGTTTCGACGCCGTCAAATTTAATCAGCGTCTGTTTACCCTGCCAGCCGTCGCTGAGGGTGAAAATACGTTGATAGGCCTCATACATCTTGTCATAGGACTTCAACGCACCTTCTTGGTCACGGTCAAATGAATAACCATCTTTCATTGTGAATTCACGACCACGCATTACACCAAAACGCGGACGACGTTCATCACGGAATTTACTTTGAATTTGATATAAATTTACCGGCAATTGACGGTAAGAATTAATTTCGTTTTTTACGAGGGTCGTAATCATTTCTTCATGAGTAGGTCCTAGGCAGAACTCATTATCATGACGATCATTAATACGCATCATTTCTGCGCCATATGCATTCCAACGGCCAGACTCTTTCCAAATTTCTGCAGGCTGTAAGATAGGCATCATAATTTCTTGAGCACTAGCACGATCCATTTCTTCACGTACGATAGCTTCAATTTTTTTAATACTTCTCCAACCTAATGGTAAAAAGCTATATAAACCATTTGCAGTTTTACGCATAAAACCAGCACGAAGCATGAGCTGTTGGCTTACTACATCAGCGTCAGATGGAACCTCACGCAATGTAGGTGCATATAATTTAGTGGCTAACATAAAGACTCCTCATCTAAACTTTCTAAATATTGATCAATTTCTCTAAATAATGTATCTACTAATTCGGCTTCTGGCACAGTCTTAATAACTTCCCCTTTACGGAATACGATACCTTGACCATCGCCACCTGCGATACCAAAATCAGCTTCGCGAGCTTCCCCTGGTCCATTTACAACACAGCCCATTACGGCAACCTTAATTGGAGCTTTAATGGTTGCAAGGCGTTCCTCTACAATACCAGCCATATCAAATAAATTGACTTGGCAGCGCCCACAAGTCGGGCAAGATATCATGGTGGCACCAAAGTTTCGTAAGCCTAAGCTACTTAAAATACTACGACCTACTTCGATTTCATGAATTGGATCTCCTGTTAAGGATACCCGCAATGTATCGCCAATGCCATCAAGAAGTAAAGCACCAATACCCATAGCAGATTTAATTGTACCTTGTTTAATAGTACCTGCTTCGGTAACACCTAAATGCAATGGATAAGGAATTTTATCGGATAATTTACGATAAGCTTCAACCATTAAAGGTACTTCTGTAGCTTTAATGGATAATTTCATTTGACGGTAGTCTAACTTCTCTAGAATTCTTACGTGTTCTAAAGCGGTTTCAACCATTCCGTCTGCTGTAGGATGACCTCCATGAGCGTCGAGAATATGCTTTGGTAAGGAACCTGCATTAACACCGATACGAATTGGGATTTGTTTAGGTTTAGCCTTTTCAATTACAGCTAACACCTTATCTTCGCCCCCAATATTACCAGGATTAATGCGCAAGCCATCTACATTATTTTCAATAGCCTCTAAAGCTAATCTATAATCAAAATGTATATCCGCAATCATCGGAATAGAAATGCCAGCTCTAACGGCTTTTAAGGCCTTTGCAGACTCCATTGTAGGAACAGCAACGCGAACTAGTTCACAACCTGCCTCTGCTAAACGGTTAATTTCTGAAATCGCCTTTTCCGTATGTACCGGATCTGTTGTAATCATAGATTGAACACTTACCGGTGCATAATCACCAATTTTAACTGTACCTACATAGATACCATTTGTTGGTTTACGTACAATCATTGTTATCTCCCATCTGTCTTATAGTAATCGGAAAATATCCTGAGTCGTTACATATAAGAACAATGCTACCATTAAGGCAACACCAACCATTTGAATATACATGAGAGCTTTAGCAGGTAGTCTACGGCCTGTTATAGCTTCAGCTAAAATAATAATCAAATGACCACCATCTAATACTGGTAATGGCAACAGATTAATAACTCCTAAATTAATACTAAGGAATGCAGCAAAACTTAATAGTGGTGCAAATCCTGATTGTGCAATAGTACCTGCCATTTGGGAAATTCCTACTGGTCCAGACAATTCAGCAGCTTGAGTGCCACGAATCATATCATACAGACCACTGACCATAGCAACTATGGTTTGTCCTGTACGACTAACAGCAAGGCTTAAAGATTCACCAATAGTATAAGTTTCACGAGTAAAACTAGGATAAATACCAATTTTAACACTATCTTGTTCAAGCTTAGGTATTACTGTAGTTTCTACAGACTTTCCATCCCGTTCTACAACGACAGTTACACCATGATTAGCTGTACCTTGTAAACTAGGACGAATATCATCCCAAGTAGTAATTTTTTTACCATCAATAGTAATAATTCTATCGTTAGCTTGTAAATGTGCCTGTTCCGCAGCACTACCAGAAATGATATTGCCAATAACAGGTTCATTTGTGTAGGTAAGGTTACCTACAGTCACATTAAGGCCAAAGAAAATAACAATGGCCAATAAAAAGTTAAATACAGCACCTGCAGAAATAACAATAAATTTCTTCCACGCAGGTTTATTATAGAAGGAGCGCTCATTAAGAGGCTCATCAGGACTCATACCCGCAATACGATTAAAGCCACCAAGAGGAATGATACGAATAGAGTATAATGTCTCCCCTTTTTGTACCTTAAATATGGCAGGACCAAAGCCTATAGCAAATTCGTCGACTTGCATACCTGACATCTTAGCTGTAATAAAATGACCTAATTCATGGATAAACACGATTAAGCCAAATACAAATATTGTGGCTAATGCCGTCGTCATATATTCTCCTATAACATCAATGATGTAGCCTTTTCACGGGCCCATCTATCGATGGATAATAAATTGTCTAACGTAAAGTCATCTTCTGATCCCATAGACTCAAGAACAGAAGTTACAACTTTATAAATATCGCCAAAAGCGATTTTGTCTTCTAAAAATGCATAAACTGCAGTTTCATTAGCTGCATTAAATACAGCAGGCTTAAAACCACTGGCACGACCAACTTCATAAGCTAAGCGAAGTGCAGGAAAATCATCATACCGTGGTGGTAAAAATTCCAATTGTAAGGCTTTAGTAAAATCAAGGTGATTCATACTTAAAACTTCACGTTTTGGATATGTCAAAGCATATTGAATAGGCTCGCGCATATCTGGATTACCCATTTGCGCTAATATCGCACCATCCTTCATACGTATCATAGAATGAACAATACTTTG
>URZS01000155.1 GCA_900552445.1 uncultured Veillonella sp.
TGCTCTCGTCGTCGTGGTCGGTCTTGCAACCGCGATCCTGTTATGGTCCAGCCGCAGCGTTTCCGAGGTTTTAGAGCCTTATCTCGTCATGCTCAACAGTCTGCCGAAATCCGCCCTCGCCCCGATTCTCATCGTCTGGCTTGGGAGCAACATCCGCACGATCATCGTTGCCTCCATCTCGGTCGCTGTCTTCGGCTCGATCCTGACACTCCACAACGGATTTTCCTCGATAGATCCCGACCAGATCAAATTAATCCGGTCCCTCGGAGGAAACCGGATTCATATTTTAACCAAAGTCCTGCTGCCTGGCTCAATCCCGCTGATTCTCGCAAACATGAAGGTCAACATCGGTCTCTGCCTCGTCGGCGTCATCATCGGCGAGTTTCTCTCCGCCCAGGCAGGCCTTGGCTTCCTCATTATCGATATGAGAAATAACTTGCGTAACGATCTCTTGATGGTAGCCATTTTAACCATCGGTTTCGTTGGGCTTTTACTCGATTGGGGCGTGTCCCTCATCGAAAAATGGATTTACAAACGTTGGGGTATTGAGAAATAGGAGGTGGCCTCATGGGTTATATTTCGGTGCGCAATGCACACAAGGAATTTATGAAAGATGGGGAACCACTCACCATTCTTGAAGATATCAACTTAGACATTGAAAAGGGCGAGTTTATTTGCCTCTTAGGCCCTTCTGGTTCTGGTAAAAGTACGCTATTAAATGCTATAGCTGGCTTTGAACTCGTTACATCTGGCTCCATTACTATCGACGGTGAAGAGGTGAAAGCCCCTCAACTCAGATATGTAACGGTATTCCAAAATTATGGGCTCTTGCCGTGGCGTACAGTGGAAAGCAATATTGAGCTAGGCCTTGAAAGTAAAAAGGTGCCTAAAGAAGATCGCCCCGCTATTATCGATAAATACGTTAAAATGGTAGGTCTCGATCACGCTCGCAATCGTTATCCTGCAGAACTATCTGGGGGCATGCAACAACGTGTATCCATTGCCCGTGCCTTAGCGATAGATCCAGATATTATCTTTATGGACGAACCTCTAGGCGCCCTTGATGCGTTGACACGCATTAACTTGCAAGACGAAATCTCTCGCATCTGCCGTGAAGAAGGTAAAACAGTTGTATTTGTTACTCACGACATTGAAGAAGCCGTAGTCCTTGCGGACCGCGTTGTAGTACTATCTGCAAATCCAGGTCGTGTACAAACTATCATCCCTGTAAATATCATCGACAGAACGGACCGTACATCGGCTAACTTTGTTAATATTCGTAACCACATATTCGAACAATTCCAACTAGCAAAAGAAGACAAAATCGAGTTCTATATTTAATTGTATATACCTTAAAATATCATGCCTTAAAATATCCTAAAAAAAGATATGATTTTTTGGGGGGATAATAGACAAAATCCTAAAATAATGTATACTATAAGTAGCTGAAGGATTGTAAGAATTCACTGTTAGCACAAAAAAACTCCCTCAAGAACCGCGAAATACTTGAGGGAGTTTTTTATTGCTTATGATCGTCTAAGCTAACGGGGTTAATCACCATGAAATTTCCTATCTAACCACTTGCAAATGAGATAGCTAATCACACTTGTCAGAATTGGTATTAGAAAGATTGTAAATACTTTATCCACTGATGCACCTCCTTTCTGTACCTGATTCCCCAGAACGGAGTGGTGACATCTTGATTGTAGTACATATAACTATATATTTCTTATGCAATTCGTGTAATTATCATGTATAGTAGATATATATCGGTAATAACGTATGAAATTTAAATTGGAGGCTATATGTCTTTATTTGAGTTAGAGAAGACCTTGTCTTTTGATAAATATATAGAGTCCTTTGATACAGAGCGTGTAGAGAAGGTGCGCGGTTTTGTAGATTGGCTTGCCCAGTATTCGGGCGATCTTGTCCATAATCCTTGGGGTGAGGTAAATCCTGATTTAGAGATTGTCACTAAAGGCTTTGATGCGGCCCAAGTGCGTCGAGATAATTTAGTAGCTTATTTATTGCCGCGCTTGGGTCGAGCTAAGGTCTTTGTGGTGGCTGAGGCTGTAGGCTATCAAGGGGGACGCTTTACAGGTATTGCTATTACTTGTGAAAGAATGTTACTAGATAAGCACAAAACCATTCGTGCAAAGGATGTAACGCCTATTCGCTTAGAACGAACTAGTTCTCCTAGTAGTCATCTGTTGAAAGGAACACAGCAAAAGGACGGCTTTAACGAGCCTACTGATACTGTGGTGTGGAGTGCTATTATTGAAAAGGGTATCGATCCTTATGACACCTTGTTGTGGAATATATTCCCTTTCCACCCGCATAAGGAAGGAAATCCATTGACGAATCGGACGCCTACGGATAAAGAGCAACAATTAGGTTGGGACTATACAAAACGCTTGTTAGATTTACATCTCGAGCTAGGTGGTGTAGAACCTCTTATGCTCGCCGTAGGACAAAAGTCTGCTGATACGATGGGCAAATTTGGTCTGTCTGCTATTGGCTTGCGCCATCCAGCGAACGGTGGAGCTAATCTATATCGCCAAGGCTTTGCTGAGGCCGTTGAGGCGTATTTAAAATAGTTCGGTACATAATGGTAGAATAGTAAGAAATCGTATACAAATAAATGCAGCTATATGTATCTTTTTTAGATAATTGGTTAAGCACCAATTATCTTGAGAGCTTAAGAGTGCGTTTTAGAAATTGAGAGAGAATTTTAGAGATTAAGAGCGCCTTTTATAGAGTGTTGGAGAGAAGTTTATGAAACGTTATTGTGATACTTGCCGTCAGTATTGTGATGAAGCGGCTATGTTTTGTCCTACTTGTGGGCAGTATACAGTGGCAACAGAGGTGGAACGAATCGCACCGGAAGGGGATATAATCTATCCTTTGGCACACTACCAAATGAGTTATAAAGATACGTTCCTTTATGTAATGGGGAAAAAGTTCATGAATACCGATGGACGTGCTTCCCGTAGGGAGTTTTTCCAATTTATATTCTTGTGGAATGTAGTAATAATCTGTATATTGGCTGTGTTCTGCGCGTTGACTGCCATATTTAAAACAGGCCCTTATTTACTTGGTTTAGCATGGATGATTATCTCGATTTTAGAACTCGTTTCTTTTGTGCCTATGGTTGCACTTTGTATCCGTCGTCTCCATGATACGGGAAAAGGTAGTGATACATTATTGTTATTCCTCGTTCCTTTTGTAGGTCCATTAATCTTATTAGGTTTATTGAGTAAAAAGGGACAACCGGAGGATAATCAATATGGCAGCGCCTTAAAACATATCGTAATCGACAAGCGCTTAGCGTCTATTATGAAAGTATCTCCTAGTAACAGCTCCTTAACAACGAAGGTGCTCATCGCTGTAATCGTAAGTGCTCTTTGTGTTTGTGCCCTTTCCATGCGTTATATGACGCCTTCTGATAAGACAATATCCATGGGGTGGATCGCGAATGCCGTCGTAGGTGAAGGTAGTGAAGAAGCAGCGGAAGCATCGGTAAAAGAATATTTTAATGCCGTTAATAACAAAGATTATGATAAGGCTTTCACCTATGTTATCGATCAAGCTAAGGCTAATCCCACAGAGAAACAAAAATGGATTGAGTCTATGAAGAATGGCCCTAAGGTAGATGTTGTCTCTTTAGGCGTTTCTCAAGTGAGCCGCGTAGGCAATTTGAAACGCATTACCTTCGAGGCGAACTTGCAAATGACAAAACCTGGTGAAGGTGCCGTAGAAGCGACACATACAAAACGCTATATTTCCGTCATTGAAGAAAATGGGGCGTGG
>URZS01000156.1 GCA_900552445.1 uncultured Veillonella sp.
TATTTTTATGTGTTTTTACATTGTTACCAAAATTTTCAACATTTTTTAAAATTTCATTTTTATCTCATTTTCAAATAGATATACATAGAAAAAAGCCTGTATAAACAGGCTTTTTTCATACTCTACAGTTGTATTAAAATTCACAATACTATCTATAAGTTAAATTTCATCATTTATTCATCTTTAACATTGGTTGTAGACGTTCGATGACGGTCATTGATTCCTTGCGTTCATTATCAATAGCTGCTTTCATGAGCTCTTCTTGAGCAGAAATAGGATGCTCTCGATCATTAATTTTGCGATAGGAACCATCCGCTCTCATAATATGAGCTTTTAAGGTATCTTCCAAATAAAGATCCAATATGCCCTTCACACGTTCTTTATGACGCTTATCTTCAATAGGAACCATGAGCTCTACACGTTCATTTAAATTACGAGGCATCCAGTCTGCGCTAGATAAATACAGACTTTCATTACCACCATTACGGAAATAAAATAAACGATGATGTTCTAAGAAACGACCTACTATGGAGCGAACCGTAATATTATCACTTACACCGGTAATACCAGGACGAAGAGTGCAAATACCACGAACGATGAGATCGATACGAACACCTGCAGTAGATGCTTCATATAGCTTGGCAATAACTTTTTTATCAAGTAAGGAGTTCATCTTAGCGATGATATAAGCATCCTCCCCTTTTTTAGCCAATTCAATTTCACGATCAATCAATTCTATAATTTTTTCCCGTAAATTTAAGGGCGCTACGATAAATTTATTCCAAATTGGTGGATCAGAATAGCCAGAAATCAAATTGAAGAAACGAGATGCATCGTCACCATACTCATCATTACACGTAAATATACCACAGTCCGTATAGATACGAGCCGTTTTACCATTATAGTTACCTGTCGCCAGATGAACATAGCGCCTTATGCCATCATTTTCTCTACGTACCACCATAGTAATTTTAGAGTGCGTTTTAAGACCTTTTAACCCATAAATTACATGACAGCCTGCTTTTTCAAGGCGACGTGCCATTTGAATGTTATTTTCTTCATCAAAACGAGCCTTAACCTCCATAAGTACGGTTACTTGTTTTCCATTATCTGCAGCCTTAATTAAGGATGCAATAATCGGAGAATCCCCACTTACGCGATACAAGGTTTGTTTAATGGCAAGCACATCAGGATCAACTGCAGCTTGGGCAATAAACTGTTCAACTACAGTAAAGGATTCAAAAGGGTGATGAACAAAAAGATCTTGTTTACCGATTATGGAGAACAAACTTTCACCTTCATGATCTACTAATTCACTAGGAATCTTGGAGTCAAAAGGCTCGTACCGCAGTTCATCTAATCCAGGATAGTTGCAAAAATCAAAGTACATACGACAGTCCAAGTGACCATCAATACGATATACGTCCTTTTGTTCAAGCTCAACACTAGTAAGAACAAAGTCAAGCAAGTCGCCTTTCACGTCGCCACATACTTCTAAGCGCACTGCATCACCACGACGGCGACGACGCAAGGATTCCTCTACCTCTGATAGTAAATCTGTTGCTTCTTCTTCATCGATTTCTAGATCCGCATCACGAGTGATACGAAATACCATATAATCTTCAATGCCGTAGCCTTGGAAAAATTGGATTGCATAGTAGGTAATAACATCCTCTAGGTAAACAAATCGATGTTCTTTATTACCTCGACTTGGGATTTCAATAATACGATCCAGTACAGATGGAATAGGCAAGATAGCAATCTTATAATCCTTTGTGCCATCCGGTAATATTTGAAAGATACGCACAATAGCATTGATAGTATGATTTGTTAAAAACGGAAACGGATGCCCAGAATCAACAGCTAATGGCGTTACAACAGGATAGATATGTTCCTCAAAGTAATGACGTAACCAAGCTTTTGATTTTACATCGAGTAGATCCGGTTGAGTAAAGAAGAAACCGTAGTTTTCAAGTTCAGTGAGCACATTGTTTAAATATGTACTTTGCATAGAAACGAGGCGTTGTACAGACTCATCAATAGCCTTTAATTGTGCCTTTGCATCCATATGGGCAGCATCATATCTAACGATGCCATGTACCACTTGATGTCGTAGCCCAGCCACTCGAATCATAAAAAACTCGTCTAAATTTGAGCTAGCGATAGCAATAAAGCGTAACCGTTCTAATAAAGGCGTATTGCTATCTATCGATTCTAATAGTACACGCTGATTAAACTTTAACCAAGATAGTTCACGGTTAAAATAGTATTTTGCATTACTGAACATGGCGGTCACCTCCTCTTACTAGCTTAATTTCCATACCAAAGACTTCTGTGAAATATTCAGAATCGCCTGTAAATGTCCACCATTCTAAAGAGATATCTTCATTAGTCTCGCAGAATACATATAATACATTATCCCGCTCCTCTAACGTAATATCTGAAATCTTTTGATTACTGCCCGCATCAAGGGCACAAGCTACGCGAATGATAGCCACTAACTTTGTGACTTGAATCTTTTGTAATTCTGTTAGTGCATTAAAGTAAGCATCGTCATCAGATGGTGTACCTTTGTAGTGATAATATACAACATTGGCTACTACTTGTTTTTCTTCTTCTGAAAGCCCAAAAATATCTGTGCCCATCACGATATGATAGGCATGCTCCCCATGATTTCGCAAATTTACAAATTTACCTACAGAGCAAAGGATAGCTGCTATACGACATAAATAGCCCCACCGCTCTGGTAAACCTTTATGACGCAATGTTTTACAAAATAATGAACTAAATCGTTCTACCTCAGCATCGTGAATACTATCGGTATGATATCTGTCGGCAACAGCACGAGCTAATTGAGCATTTTGCTCCCGCAGCTCGTACATAAACGGATTGTTTTCAGCCTCTACACCATAGAACCAGCTTACACCTTGGGAGAAGGAGAAGCTACTAAAAATCAAAGATTTTGGTTCTATAGCCGTAATGATTTCATTAAACAAAATCATGGTAGGCATCAAAATATTAGCCTTATACTCAGGCAATTTATAGCGGTTCATCAGTTTAGTAGCCGTTACTCCATCAAAGGAGTTAATGAGGCCTTTAAATCGTTCAGGTTCAATAGTAATAATATCGTCCTTATTACTTTCATCCCCCATGAGACGAGCCATATACTGCGCTTCATCACCAGACAAAATGACACTATTAATATTGAAAGTTTGAAGTTCCTCACGCAATGGGCCAATCATGCGATGCAAATATTCGGTAATTGCCTTAGGAAACGACGTAGAAGAACGTTGGTTACGATTAAAGGATTCCATAACGCGCAAGGAACCACTATGCATATTGCGTTGGAATAATAAACTTTCACCACGCCATACTGTTAATCCCACGCCACCAGATGTAATATCAAGGAACAACGTCGCCTTGGTAGGATCCGTCAAGCGATACTGATTCGTTATCTTATAGTATAGCAAGGCATATTTGTAATATACCTCTTTAGGCATGTCGATAACCTCAACACGCATACCTGTTTGGATATAGATTTGATCTAGAATACTACGGCGATTAGCAGCCTCACGAATTACGGTTGTCCCATATAGTCTAGAACGAGTTACACCATAATCTGCCATTAATTGCTTGTAACCTTTTAAAATATGACAGATTTCTTCTATCGTTTTAAAGCTTAAGCGAGACGTTTGAAATAATTCCTCTCCAAAGGTTACTTCTCGTGCCGCATGATCGATAATACGTACATCATCAGATCGGAAGAGCACACGTCTGAACTCCAGTCACGAGTGGATCTCGTA
>URZS01000157.1 GCA_900552445.1 uncultured Veillonella sp.
TAGCCTGTGGTGCAGAAATCGTATTAGTTCCTGAAAATCCTATGCCTTTACATGCCGTATGTCGACATTTAAAGGAAACACAAATCCGTGGAAAAGAATATAGTGTGATTCTTGTAGCGGAAGGTGCCTATAATAGTGGTGAAGTAAAAGCCTTTATTAAGGAGCATACAGAGTTTGATCCGAGCTTGACCGTATTGGGATATTTACAACGCGGTGGCGGTCCATCTGCATTTGATGCGATTTTAGCAGCCCGTATGAGTGAAGCCTGTCTTAATCTATTGATGAATGGTGTGGATAATCGATTATTGGGCTATATAGATGGTCACATCCGTCCTATTTCTTATCAAGGGGC
The DNA here is from genome assembly GCA_900552445.1 of uncultured Veillonella sp. Taxonomy (GTDB): domain Bacteria; phylum Bacillota; class Negativicutes; order Veillonellales; family Veillonellaceae; genus Veillonella. The sequence goes on from URZS01000157.1 coordinate 353, forward strand.
AGAACTATTAGATTTCCCTATTAATGAAAAAGACTACACACTATTATCCATATTGAGTAGTTAATTTAGATAATAAAATGGCCCGTTAGGGCCATTTTCTATATATGTCACAATTTATTCATCAATGAAATTATATTGCATAAAAGCAATTGGTGCTGTATAATTTTAAAATACTATATGTGTTGATATAGAATACTATCTCTTTTACATATATCTTCATCTTTATTTAAGGAGATCATAATGAAAGAATTTTTCCAAAAGCATCGTAAACGCATAGTAGCGGGTGCTGTTGCTCTTTGTGTTCTTGGTGGTGGTACATACTACTACATGCATAGTGAAAGTTCTAAGCAAACACAAAATTTATATACTACTGGCAAGGTAGAAAAGGGTGATGTAAAAACGAGTATTAGTGCTACTGGTACTATTAACCCTGTAAATTACGTAGACGTTTCTACGAATGTGGCTGGTAAGCTTGAAAAAGTTTTAGTAAAAGAAAATGATCACGTTACAGAGGGACAAGTTATTGCCTATATTGATACGCGACAACTACAGGCTTCTGTTGATGATGCTCGCGCAGCGTTGGCTAAGGCTGAGCTCGATATGAATCGCTACAAAGCTTTGGCAGCTCAAAATGCTATTGCTCAACAAACCTATGATGATGCTGTAACAGCTTATGAACGTGCTTTATCTACGTTCAATCGTGTATCTGCGGATCTAAGTGATGCTACGATTACTGCACCTATGTCCGGTACTGTTATAGGTACGCCGCTAAAAGCCGGTCAAACTATTAGTACTGGTATTTCTACTCAAATGATTATTGCCACAATTGCGGACCTAAATAATCTAGAAATTTACCTTGCTGTAGACGAAACAGATATTGGTAGTATTAAACAAGGGGCTAAAGTAGAATTCACTGTAGACTCCAAGCCAGGTGAAACTTTCACAGGTTACGTATCTGAAATTGCAAAAGGTACAAAAGGTAACATGGGCGCTACGAGTAATAGCGTAGTGTACTATTCAGTTAAGGTTCAAATTCCTGAAAATATTGCAGGTAATTTCTTACCATCTATGACAGCTCGTGCTACTATCTTTGGTGAAGATATTAAAAATACCTTAGTAGTTCCTCTTACTGCAGTACGTACAGATAAACAAGGTGAATATGTATATGTAATGAAAGATGGTCAACCAGTTCGTACCGCTGTTTCTACAGGTGTAACTGGGGATACTAATGTACAAATTCTAAAAGGTTTATCTGAAGGTGATGAAATCATCGTAAGTGGTGATGTTAATGCGCCTAAGAATAATAGCCGTGGACCATTCTAATAGTAGGTGAATATGAATCAATCAGTAATCGATATACAAGGGATTACGAAGACCTATGTAAATGGTAAATTATCGGTGCCTGTATTGCATGGTATCGACTTACAGGTCAATAAAGGCGAATTCGTATCTATCATGGGTCCTTCTGGCTCAGGTAAATCTACCTTTATGAACATTCTTGGTTGTTTAGATCGTCCAACGACGGGTTCCTATCGTCTAAACGGAGATGAGGTAGCTACTTTATCTGATGATGAATTGGCCTTTGTACGAAATAAACAAATAGGCTTTGTATTCCAAAGTTTTAACTTATTAACAAAATTAACGGCTGTAGAAAATGTAGCACTTCCTATGATTTACGCAGGAATGAATAAAAAAGAACGTAACGAACGGGCTGCTGCATTATTGTCATCTGTTGGCCTTGGTGACCGTATGGATCACTTGCCATCCGAGTTATCTGGTGGTCAGCGTCAACGCGTAGCCATAGCTCGTGCATTGGCAAACAATCCAGCCATCATTATGGCCGATGAACCGACAGGTAATCTTGATTCTAAGTCTACTATCGACGTTATGAACATCTTCAGAGGGCTTTATGACGAGGGACGTACAATTATCCTCGTTACTCATGAGCCTGAGATTGCTACTTATGCAAGTCGTAATGTTGTATTACGAGATGGATTAATTGTAGAGGACTCCCAGAATCATAATATGACACCTGTACAGGAGGTGACTCATGTATAAAGAGAGTTTCTTGATGGCATGGGCATCCCTCATTGCTAATAAAATGCGTTCCATTTTAACTATGCTAGGCATTATTATCGGTGTAGCTGCCGTAATTGCTTTAGTATCTATTGGTAATGGTGTAAAGCAAGATATTCAAAACTCCATTTCTAGCTTAGGTTCAAATTTATTGATGGTTATGCCAGGTGCGCCGCGTACTCCAGGTGTACGACCAACGCCAGGAACTATGAAATCCTTAAAGGTAGCTGATTACGAAGCTATTGCAAAACTAGATGGCGTTAAAGCTGCAAGCCCAATGACAAATGGCGCATATGTAGTTATTTATCAAAATAAAAACTGGACTACTTCAGTGTCTGGTGTTAATGCTAATTATTTAGATGTTAATAACTGGTCCATGAAATCTGGGCGCTTCTTATCTGAAAAAAATGTACAGAATCGTGAACGCGTTGCTGTAGTTGGTAAAACGGTAGTCAAAAATTTATTTGGCGATGAAAATCCAGTAGGCGCTGAAATTCGCGTTAAAAATATTCCATTCCGAATTATTGGTGTTCTCAATAGTAAGGGCAGTGGTGCTATGGGTAATGACCAAGATGATATGGTTATTATTCCTTACACAACAGCGATGGAACGGGTAGACGGCATTGATTATTTACGAATGATATATGTGGTAGGTAAAGATGAGAATGGTATCGATCGCTTGCAGTCCGATATTGAAAACTTATTACGTGTACGACATGGTATCAAAGATACAAATCTTGATGACTTTAACATTCAAAATATGAACTCCATTATGGAAACTATGGAAGAAACAACGGGGACATTGACCTTGTTCCTAGGTGCGGTAGCGGCTATTTCTCTCGTAGTTGGTGGTATTGGTATTATGAATATCATGCTTGTATCCGTTACTGAACGGACTCGAGAAATCGGTGTTCGTAAAGCCTTAGGTGCAACTTATAATGTCATTGTTACACAGTTCCTTATCGAAGCTGTTGTAATCAGTTTGATGGGTGGTATCATTGGTATTATTCTCGGCGTTGGGTCTTCTAAGTTAATAGGTATGGCCTCAGGGCTGAGTACTGTTATTTCCATTCCAACCATCATAATGTCCTTTGCTTTCTCTATGGCTATCGGCTTGGTATTTGGTATTTATCCTGCTCGTAAAGCAGCAAAACTTAATCCAATCGATGCATTACATTATGAATAGTTTTGAACTTGTAATAGTGTTTTGTAAAGAACATACTATATAATTATATAGAGTTGTTCGCATATGGTGCGTTGCATGATACAATATGTATGATGTAACGCACCATTTTTATATGTTTGTATTAAATTTTGACATATAACTATAAAGATTTTCATACAGGTAATGGAATAGACTTAGTATT
>URZS01000158.1 GCA_900552445.1 uncultured Veillonella sp.
TTGAAAATCACCGAGGCCCGACTTCAGAGGAAATCGATAACATGCGTCAATTTATTGGTCACTATGTGCCGCAAATGACACACTGTAAACGCTGTAGAGCTGATGCTATCGGTCGTTTGTGTGAAGCATAAGAGAACTCGATATTTTAACTGCTGTAGTCTGAGCCTTATTTGAATATTATTTTTTAGGCTAGAAATAACTTTCATAGCAAGTAAGAAATAAACTGTTTATGTCATAAGAAAAAGGCTATATACTCAAGGTATATAGCCTTAACAGTGATATCTATTATTTAGAGCTCTTTGCGATTGTGCTTAGAGCCGATAATGCAGCCTCTACATCTTTAAGTGTGTTGGCATAGCCAAAGGAGAAGCGTACAGTTCCCTCAGGATAGGTACCTAAGGTTTGATGTGCTCGTGGCGCGCAATGAAGTCCCACGCGCGTCATGATGTGATAGGTAGACTCTAGTTCGTAAGCAATGCTTGCTGCATCCATGCCATCAATGCTGATGGATACGACGGCTGTTCGATCTTGAAGACTTTGCTTACCAATGACGTTGATATGCTCTATGTCCTGCAAGCCTTCAAGGAAGGCTTTTGTCAAAGCTAGCTCGTGGTTGTGGATAGTCCTCATGCCCACCGATTCGATATAGGCGAGGCCTTCGTTGAGTCCGATGATGCCAGGTAGATTCAAAGTACCTGATTCAAAGGCATCGGGCATATGGGTAGGCATCGTTTCTAAATGTGAGAAGCTGCCTGTACCACCAGCGATAAGAGGGGTTAAGGTTTGAGCCATTTCTTTGGTCAAGATAATGCCACCAATACCTTGAGGTCCCAATAATCCTTTATGACCTGTAAAGCAGAGGGCATTAATATGATATGCTTTCACATTGATGGGAATAACACCTGCCGTTTGGGCTGCGTCTACAATAAATTGTAGATTATGAGCCTTGCAGATGGGGCCGATTGATTCGAGCGGTTGAATGGTGCCACATACATTGGACGCGTGATTGATAATTAGGGCTACTGTGTTAGGACGAATCAATGGCTCAATAGAGTCCATTTGGATGGATCCGGTGGAGTCGCATGGGATAGTATCAAAGGTAATACCTTTATCTAGCAGTTGTGTGAGTGGTCTCATAACTGCGTTGTGCTCCATAGAGCTAACGAGGACGTGATCACCTGCTTTCAATAGGCCCTTGATGACCATGTTTAAGCTCATTGTCACATTTTGTGTAAAGATGACATGGGATGGATCATGACCGTTGAATAAGGTATGTAGTCGTTGTCTCGTTGTATAGATAGTATCCTCTACATTATAGGCGAGGGAATAGGAACCACGGTTGATGTTTATACCGCAGTTCGTTATATAGTCCGCCATGGCATTAGCTACATTTGGCGCTTTGGGAAATGTGGTGCTCGCATTATCTAAATAGATATAGTTCATTGGTAATCTCCATGAATAACAAGATGTATTTATGGTTATTATATCATGAGTAGTATGCTTGATAGGGTAGGAGCATATGCTCATATAGTTTTAGTGTAGTTAGTTTGAAAGGAGTTTATTATGAGTGGGTCTCATGAAAAACGGAATTTAATTATTGCAGGCCTTATTATTGGTGCTATTGCAGGCTTTCTCGTACTAGCTGGCAATCCGGCTAATATGGGCTTTTGTATTGCTTGCTTTATTCGCGACACTGTAGGTGCTCTTGGTATGCATCGCGCTGCACCTGTACAGTACATTCGTCCAGAAATTATCGGTCTTATATTAGGGGCTTATGTATTGTCCATGATTCGTGGCGAGCACCAAAGTAGAGGTGGTTCATCTCCAATTATTCGTTTTATTCTCGGCTTTTTTGTTATGATTGGTGCGTTGATCTTCCTTGGTTGTCCACTTCGTATGATTTTGCGCCTCGGCGGCGGTGATTTAAATGCCTTATTCGGTATTGCCGGCTTCGCAGGTGGCATTGGATTTGGTACTATTTTCTTAAAACGCGGCTATTCCTTGCAACGTACTTATGCGTTGAGCAAATTAGAATCTGCTATGATGCCTGCTATTCAAGTAGGCTTGCTCATACTTGTTGTAACAGCTCCAGCATTTATCTTCTTTAGCCAAAAAGGTCCTGGCGCTATGCATGCTCCATGGCTCATTTCTTTGGCAGCTGGTATTGTAGTAGGTGGCTTATCTCAATTTAGCCGACTCTGTACGGTTGGTGGCTTCCGCGATTTATTCTTGTTCAAAAAATCTATTCTTATTTTTGGGTACCTTGCAGTACTTGTAGGTGTATTTTTAGTAAATATTAGTTTTGGCAACTTCCATCTTGGCTTTGAAAACCAACCAATTGCTCATACAGATGGTTTATGGAACTTCCTTGGTATGGCTCTTGCCGGTTTCTGTAGTGTATTGCTCGGTGGCTGCCCATTACGTCAATTGATCATGACTGGTGAAGGCAACTCTGACGCTGCTGTAACCGTACTTGGTCTTGCGGCTGGTGCGGCATTCGCTCATAATTTTGGTTTAGCGGCTTCCGGAGCAGGCCCTACATTAAATGGTCAAATCGCAGTAGGTGTTGGCTTTGTAGTGGCTCTCATCATTGCTATCGTTAATACAAAACGAGCAAATGCGTAGATTAGAAATGAGTGATTATGAAGTATATTGCAACTTTTTACTCTCACTTTGGAGCGATTCGCTTCAACCGTGAAGCTCCTGCAGGGGTAACAAATATAGAACTCCGTCCGGTACCGCGCGATTTGAGTTCCTCTTGTGGCACGAGTGCATCCTTTGATGCTGGTGAAAGTTTTACTTTTACAGAAGATCCAACGGATGAAATTGAACAAATTGTAGCTGTTACAGAGGGCGGTTATAAAACTATATATGAAAGTCCAAACAAATAAGGCCTAAAGCCTATTTAGAGCTGTTAATGTAAACAGTTCTCCAATTATTATGTCATGTAAAAGAGGAGCTATCCGTTGAGATAGCTCCTTTTGGTTTATATAGCTCTATATTTTTTAGGTGGTTCACCATTTTCGGCGCCTTCTTTATCAGCGCGCTATTTGCGTTCAAAGTATTTATGATACTCTACAGGAACGTCATCAGGTGTTAAGCTTTCATAAAAGTTGGTAGTTCCTTTTGCCTGAGCTTGTTCGTAGAACCATGTTTTCATATAATATTGTAAATAGATATATTATTAGGAATATGCAATACGGAAAGTCTCATGGTTTTAATAAAACACTAATGGAGGCTGAAAAGAAAGGAAACTCATGCACTTAATTGATGTAAAATCTCCAGCTGATTTAAAAGGCTTATCTATTTCTGAATTAACAGATTTAACAGCACAGGCTCGTCAAGCAATGATGACAAAGGTATCTGAACACGGCGGTCATGTTGGCCCTCCTATGGGTGCAGCTGAAATGATTATGGCCTTGCACTATGTATTTAACTCTCCTGTAGATAAGATTGTCTATGACGTATCTCATCAGTCTTATGTACATAAAATGGTTACAGGTCGTGCCTTAGCATTTTTAGACCATAATCATTATGACGATGTAACAGGTTATACAGATCCTACTGAAAGTGAGCACGATTTCTTCAACATTGGTCATACCTCCACATCTATCTCTTTAGCATCTGGTTTAGCGACGGCTCGTAATTTAAAAGGGGACTCTGAAAATATTATCGCTATTATTGGCGATGGTTCTTTGTCTGGTGGAGAAGCTTTTGAAGGCCTTGATTATGCAGCTACGTTAGATAGTAATATGATTATCATCGTCAATGATAATGACCAATC
>URZS01000159.1 GCA_900552445.1 uncultured Veillonella sp.
AATTAATGGTATAATACTTATAGTATTAAGTTATACATTATATAAGAGATAACAATAAGGCTGTTCATTAATATCTGGGGAGATACATGCAACAGTTTACATTAGAGGAAAAAAATAGAGTTTTAGAAAATCCGTTTATACATATTCATAGGAAACTTGATGTCCTACTAAATGTAGGGAAGCTACTCATGGAGTGCGGTGCCGATACAAACCGCATTATCGAGGAAATACTAAAATCAGCTACCTTTATGGGCATTCCTCATGATTATTTAAAAATACATATATCTTATACAACGCTCATGATCAACTTACATCATAATGAGCATAATATTACAGTATTCGAAAAGATGCCAGTTCATGTACCTAATATGGCGATGATTAACGCCGTATCCAAGCTTACATGGAGAGCATTTGAGCGACATTATTCACTTACAACGTATGAGAAACTAATTGCTAAATTAGACTCAACGATACCGGTATATCCCGATTGGGTTAAGGGCATCGCCTGTGCTCTAGGTTCTGCGGGTCTAGCCTTCTTATATAGTGGCGATATAATTGCTTTTATGGTAACCATTATTTGTTCAATAATCGGTTATTTTGGTCGTACCTTATCGGTGCGATTTGGTTGCAATGAATATGTAGGCATTACAATTGGTGGCTTTGCAGCCATGGTTTCAGCTTACGGATTCTACTCACATATAGAGCAAGATTCCCTAGTTTACGTTCTTGTTTGTTGTACCTTATTTATGATACCTGGTGTACCGCTTATAAACTCCGTTATCGATACCATCAACAACCATATTTTGTCGGGAATTACAAGAGCAATTAGAACGATCCTCATCGTTGGTAGCATGACCTTAGGCATGGCCATGGCATTATACTTTAATCCTATGCCAGCCTTTAGCTTTGTAGATATTAAGCCTCATGTATTATCGATTGAGCAAATTATAGGGGCGTTTACAGCGGCCGCGTCCTTTGCAGTACTCTTTAACGCCCCTGTGCGATTACTAGTATCCATTGGTATTGGCGGTGTCTTATGCGTATTTATCCGCAATTTATTAGCTGTTGAATTTGGCTTCTCCATTCCAGGTGCTACCTTTATAGGCGCTGCTGTTATGAGCGTGATTTATGTAAAAGTTTCTACTTGGCTGAAAACATCTAGTACAATCATTATCGTCCCATCTGCTATAGCCTTAATGCCTGGTATTTTATATTACAGATTCCTCTTTGATATGCTTCATATCAACGCACTAACAGAATCTGGTTTACTTCATATGGTCCAAAACGGTGTAACAGGTATCCTCACTATTGTAGGTATTGCGGTTGGTGTAGCAATTCCAAATGTACTGGCGCAAAAATATTTGAAAGCCCTAAAAGAGCGTAGAATTCAACAGCACTTGGCAACACGTCATAGTAACGATGGCCAATAAATAACCCTCACTAACTACATTACGAGCTTCACACTATAGATAGAATCCTAAGTAACTATAGCTAGTAATAGGTAATTATAATCAAAAGATCATATATTAAAAGAGCTGGTCCTCAACGAGGCCAGCTCTTTTATTTACATATCTCATTATTTGATTTCATTAGAAGGTGTTTCACTAGGAGCATCCACTGTAGCAGTGTTCTCTTTAGCTTCAACCACCTCTGGTACTACAATACCTGCCGCTTCTAGAGCTTCTTTAGGCTCCTCAACTTCAGGGGCTTTCGTTGTACCATATTTATAAAGATTATCTACAGCTTTAGCATCGATTGTTTCTTCTTCCAACAAAGCATTTGCCATGTCATGTAAGAATTTTTCATTTTCACTGAGAAGTTTTGTTACATCTTTGTACGCTTCTTCTACAATGCGATGAATTTCAGAGTCGATTTTTGCTGCAATTTCTTCACTATAGTTGCGCTCGTGGCCAAGGTTTTTACCCAAGAACACTTGTTCTTGTTGTTCACCAAATACGATAGGACCAAGCTCATCGCTCATACCCCAACGCGTTACCATCGCACGCGCTGTATTCGTTACGCTTTGAAGGTCACCAGAAGCACCTGTACTGATTTCATCTAGGATTAAGGCCTCTGCAATTCGACCGCCAAGAGCTACGCGAATATCTGCCAATAATTGAGATTTTGTTTTGTAATTTTGTTCCTCTGTAGGAAGCATCATAGTGTAACCACCTGCTGCACCACGAGGAATGATTGTTACCTTATGAACAGGATCTGCATGAGGCAACAAATGTGCCACAATAGCATGACCAGATTCATGGTACGCTGTTAACTTACGGTCTTTCTCGCTCACAATATGACTGCGGCGTTCAGGACCCATGCTAACCTTTTCACTTGCTTCTTCAACTTCAGCCATAGTGATAACTTTTTTGTTAAGGCGAGCAGCCAATAAAGCCGCTTCGTTTAACAAGTTGTTCAAGTCAGCACCAGTAAAGCCAGGAGTTTTCTTCGCAATTGTTTTTAAGTCCACATCATCAGCCAATGGCTTATTACGAGCATGTACTTTCAAGATTGCTTCACGACCGCGTAAGTCTGGACGACCTACGATAACTTGACGGTCAAAACGACCTGGACGCAACAGCGCTGGGTCAAGAATATCTGGACGGTTTGTAGCAGCGATAGTAATAATACCTTCATTGGCACCGAAGCCATCCATTTCAACGAGCAATTGGTTCAATGTTTGTTCACGTTCATCGTGACCACCACCAAGACCAGCGCCACGTTGGCGACCAACCGCATCAATTTCGTCGATGAAGATGATACATGGAGCATTCTTTTTCGCTTGCGTAAAAAGATCACGCACACGAGAAGCACCAACACCTACGAACATTTCTACAAAGTCAGAACCGGAAATCGTAAAGAATGGTACCCCTGCTTCACCAGCTACGGCTTTAGCAAGCAATGTTTTACCTGTACCTGGAGGTCCAGCGAGCAATACACCTTTCGGAATTTTAGCACCGATAGTTGTAAATTTGCCTGGATCCTTCAAGAATTCTACTACTTCTTCTAATTCTTGTTTAGCTTCTTCAGCACCTGCTACATCTTTGAAGCTAACCTTTACATTACCTTCACCCATCAATTTAGCACGGCTTTTACCGAAGTTCATCACTCGGCCACCGCCACCTTGTGTTTGTTGCATGATAAAGAAGAACAACACTACCAAGATGATAATAGGAATAGCAGAACCTAATAGGCTCATCCACCAAGCTGGTTGCTCAGGTGGAGCTGCTGTAATTTCTACGCCATTATCTTGTAATGTTTTAATGAGTGTTTCATCACTTGGCGCATAAGAATTGAATTCTGTTCCATTTTTTAGTTTACCTTTAATACCGTGATCATTGGTAATCGTTACGGACTCAACCTTTTTCTGTTGTACTTGTTGAATAAATCCTGTGTAACTAAGTTCAGATTTATTCGCACTTTGACCAGAGAAAGCGTCAATGGCGATAACGAAAGCGGCAATGATAAGTAAATAAAGGACGATATTTTTAGTAAATCGACCCAAAATATTACCCCTTTCAATAGTAATTTAGTTGTATAAACGAATTGAGTACATCTCATTGAGAGATGCACTCGTATATTATATCATATTTTTAATTTTGATACATTTCTTCCTTCAAAATACCGATATAAGGTAAGTGACGATATTTTTCTGCATAGTCTAAACCATAACCGATAACAAAGTAGTCAGGAATGATAAAGCCTACATAGTCTACTTCTACGTCCATTTTACGGCGGTCAG
>URZS01000160.1 GCA_900552445.1 uncultured Veillonella sp.
TTTTTCTCTTCCAGAACGGGTAACCTTAAAAGGTCCTAATTTTATTCGTGAAGTTTTTGAACGTGGTGTAGGGGTAGAAGGTTTTATCAGCTTTGGTATCGGTAATCCTGCGCCAGAAGCAATTCCTGTAGAAGTTATTGAAAAGGCTTTTGACGAAGTGGTTCACTCTAATCCTATGAGTCTTTTACAATATGGTCCTATGCAAGGCGATGCTCGGCTAGCTGAGCTTACATTGGAACGTTTAGTAAAAACACATAAGATGAACCCAGAAGGTCAAGGCCTCATCATCTCTAATGGGGCTGGTCAATTGTTAGGTCTTGTACCGATTACTATATTAGAACCAGGCGACGAAGTATACATGGATGAGTTTACTTTTACCAGTGCTATTAATTCCATACGAAACATGGGTGGTAAAGCATTAGGTATTAAAACAGATGAGCACGGTATGATCCCCAGCGAATTAGAAAAAGCCGCTCAATCTGGCAAGGGAAAATATATTTACCTCATTCCTAACTTCCAAAATCCAACAGGCATTACGATGCCGTTGGAACGTCGTAAGGAGATTTACGCTATTGCATCTAAATATGATTTGTTTATCTATGAAGATGATCCATATGGTGAAATTAGATTTGCTGGAGAATACATTCCGACCTTTAAATCTTTTGATACAGAAGATCGTGTTCTTTATGCAGGTTCTTATTCCAAGACATTGTCTGCAGGGTTGCGCGTAGGTTTCTTATTTGGTCCAGCTAAAGTTATTGAAGCGATTCAAGCATTAAAAAATAATACGGCAGGGCAGATGCCATTAGTTACACAAAAAGTAGTAGCTAAAGTGCTAGAGACGATTGACTATGATGAGCATTTAGACAATGTACGTAAAGTATATAAAACAAAATGTGAGGCCTTGTTAAATGCTTTTAACAAGTATGCTAGTTCTAAAGTTAAGTTAACAGAACCTACAGGTGGTATGTTTGCATGGATGACAATGCCGGCAGAAGTTAACTGTGATGAATTTTTCGAAGCGTGTATGGACCGCAATGTAGGGATTATTAAATGCGGTGCCTTTGCAGCGGATGGTGCAGGGGAAGGTCATGCGTTCCGCTTGAGCTATACGGTGCCAACTGTAGAAGAAATTACAAAGGGCATGGAAATTCTAGGTGCTTTAACTAAAGAATTCTGTGGTGAGTAATATATTGATAATTTTTGATATGACGTGATACAATGTAACAGTAGATACATTGTATTTACCATATAAACAAAAGGTTTTACATATAGATGTGAGGTAGTTCCTCCAAGAAAGTAGGTGTATACTATGGGTTGCGGTAGCAGCAGTGATTGTGGCGGATGCCCATCTCAATCTTCTGGTTGCGGTGGCGGCGCTCCTCAACAACCTCAAGATCTTACAGCTCCATTACACGAGCTTAGTTCTGTTAAACATGTAATCGGCGTAGTATCTGGTAAAGGTGGCGTAGGTAAATCCTCCGTTACAAGCTTGATGGCCATTACAATGGCGCGTAAAGGTTACAAAGTAGGTATCCTCGATGCGGATATTACAGGTCCTTCCATTCCTAAGATGTTCGGCATCAAGGAAAAAGCATATGCTGACGAAATTGGCATGTATCCTGTAAAATCTAAAGGCGGTATCGATGTTATGTCTGTTAACCTCCTTTTGGAAAACGATACAGATCCTGTTTTATGGCGTGGTCCTATTCTAGGCAATGTTGTAAAACAATTCTATACAGATGTAATTTGGAAAGACATCGATTATTTATTCGTTGATATGCCACCAGGAACAGGTGACGTAGCGATTACAGTTTACCAATCCTTGAAATTGGATGGTATTATCATCGTTACATCTCCTCAAGACTTGGTATCCATGATTGTTGAAAAAGCAGTAAAAATGGCTGATTTAATGCAAGTGCCTATTATTGGTGTAGTGGAAAACTACTCTTACTTCCATTGCCCAGATAACGGTAAGGATTACCAAATCTTTGGTGAAAGCCACATTGAAGAAATCCTTCAAAAGTACGGTCTTTTATTGTTAAACCGTTTACCAATTGATCCAACTATTGCAAACCTTTGCGACCAAGGTGATATTGAGTCTATCGAAAAAACAAACTTAGAGAACGTATCTCTACCTGAATAGGATTTATATGATAATGAAAGCTGTGCATACCTTGTGATGCACAGCTTTTTCTCACATCTTTTTATCTTGAAATATATTATATTTATGATAGGAAGATATAAATATATTTTTTGAGTTTTTTCCTATGTAGGAGGTATGTGTATGAAAAAACTATTAAACTGGATTATTCCAGCGGCCTTCGGGGTAGGCCTTTGGTTTATTCCAACTCCAGAGGGGCTAACTCCTCAGTCTTGGCATTTATTCGCCATCTTTGTAGCTACTATCGTAGGCTTTATTACTCAGCCATTACCGATTGGTGGCGTATCCATCGTTGTTATTACTGTGGCTGCTTTGACAGGTACGTTGAAAATTAGCGAAGGCATCTCTGGTTTTGCTAACTCTGCTATCTGGTTGATCGTAGGCGCTTTCTTATTCTCTCGTGGCTTTATTAAAACTGGTTTGGGGAAACGTATTGCGTATAACTTGATTTCTGCTTTTGGTAGCAGTTCATTACGTTTAGCATACGCATTGGCTTTATCTGATTTGATTTTGGCTCCTGCAACACCATCTAACACAGCTCGTGTGGGCGGCGTTATCATGCCAATTACTACAAGTTTGGCAAAAGCGTTCGGTTCTGAGCCTCAAGATGGTCCTCGTAAAATTGGTTCCTTCTTGATGCAATCTATTTACCAAGTAAATACGATTACATCTGCTATGTTCCAAACATCCATGGCTGGTAATACCTTGGTTGCTGCTTTAGCGCTTCAATCTTTTGGTATTGGCATTACTTGGGGTGATTGGGCTATAGCTGCCATCGTCCCTGGTATCATTGCATTGATTATTATGCCGTACTTCATTTATAAAGTATATCCGCCTGAAATTACAGACGCTCGTGAAGCACAACAAATGATTAAAGAAGAGTTAAAAGGTCTTGGTAAAATGAGCTTCCAAGAGTGGGTTATGCTTGGCGTATTTATCCTAGCATTAGTATTGTGGGCTACATCTCAATTCACAAAAATTGATGCTACTACAGTTGCATTCTTAGGCATTTCTATTTTGCTTGCTACAGGCGTTCTTATTTGGGACGATGTTAAAAGTGAAAAAGGTGCTTGGGATACATTAGTTTGGATGGGTACATTGATGGGCTTTGCCGGTTTCCTTTCCAAATTGGGCTTCATTAAATGGGCCACAGTTCAAGTGGGTGGTATTATCCCTGAAGGCTCTTGGGTGATTGCCTTTGTTATAGCAGTTCTTGTAAATACGTATGCACATTATGTATTCGCATCCTTAACAGCACATATTTCTGCAATGTTCGTAGCATTCTCTGCAATCGCTATTTCTGCAGGTGCACCACCAATGTTGACATTGTTGATGATCGCATTCACATCTAACTTGTGTATGTCCTTAACTCACTATGCAGCAGGTCCATCCCCAGTAATCTTTAACACTGGTTATGTTCCTCAAAATACATGGTGGAAACTTGGTTTCTTTGCATCTGTAATCAACTTAATCATCTTCATGGGCCTTGGTTCCGTATGGATGAAATTGATTGGTATGTGGTAAGACGTAATACTGATAATTTTATATGGTC
>URZS01000161.1 GCA_900552445.1 uncultured Veillonella sp.
TATATAAAGGAGATTTTTATGCGCAACACTCTTTGTTTACCAAGTTATAGCTTTGGCGGTCACGATGTATTCGACGCCATTCCACAATTTACAAAATTATACGGCCATACAGTAGCCATCATAGGTGGTGAAACGGCATTATCTAAGGCTATGCCTCATATTCAGCCCGTACTAGATAAGGCGGGGATTAAAGTATTAGATATTATTCATTTTGGTGGTGAATGTACCTTCGCGCGAGGCAAGGAAATTGCTGCTATGGATTCTGTGAAAGCGGCAGATTTTCTCTTTGCTGTAGGTGGTGGCAAGGCTATCGATACGGTGAAAGTAGTAGCTGTAGAGCTAGACGATAAACCATTCTTTACGATTCCTACCATTGCATCTACTTGTGCGGCTACATCGGAAGCGGCCGCTGTTTATACGGCAGATCATAATTTTGACGGCATTGCCTTTGTAAATCATCCACCAGTACATTGCTTTATCGATGCAGATATTTTAGTAGAAGCGCCAAGCCGCTACTTATGGGCTGGCATGGGAGACACCATTGCTAAGCATTATGAAACGTTGATGTCTGCACGTAATCGTGAGCAAGTGTACAATACGCAATTAGGTCTTGTATTATCCTCCATGTGTAGTGAACCAATCTTTGTTCATGGTTTACAGGCTTATAAGGATAACGAAATCAAACACCGTAGTGAAGCCTTTGATTTGATGGTTATGACCGTAATCTTTACGACTGGTATCGTGTCTGGTTGTATGCCTGGTGATTATAACAGTATCATTGCTCATGCTATCTGTTATGGTTGTGCTACGAATGAAGAAACAGAAAAGAATCATTTGCACGGCGAAATGGTGGCTTATGGTTTGTTAATTCTCTTTATTGTAGATAAACAATTAGACGAGTTAAACCGTTGGTTGCCTGTATATCGTGAAATTGGCTGGCCTACGAAGCTTTCACAAATGGGACTCGATGAATCCTATATACCACAAATCGTGGAGAAAGCAGTATCTGTTCGCGATGTTGTGGTATCACCGTACGAGATTACTACTGATATGTTGGCAGAGGCCATTCGTTATATGGAAACTATAGAATGTTAATTGCTAGATTATCGTGAATTTACCCTTTAATAGTTATATAATAATAGATAGAGTATTTTACTTTTTTGATAGAGTATTTTAAGTTTTTTATATCCTTTTAGTTCGTAACTAATTATTTTATGATTAATTCGAGCTATATTTTTATCAACATTGTTAGGTAATGATGTGTTAATAATGGATAGTTAGATACATTAAGTCTAGAAAAATTAACTACTGTTTTAGATAGATATAAAGAGGTTGTTCATGAGTGATATTGTAAAAGGTGGTTTATATCGCCATTTTAAGGGTATGTATTATTACGTATTAGACGTAGCAACTCATTCGGAAACGGGTGAGAAATTTGTAGTATATCAAAAGCTCTACGATGAACGCGATATGTACATACGTCCATTAGAGATGTTTATTAGCGATGTGGATCGGGAAAAATATCCTGATGTAGAGCAAAAAGAGCGATTTAAGTTGATGAGTGGACGTGATTAGGAGGGCCTGTGGAGCAGAAGTTTTTCTTTTTCGATATTGATAACACCCTAGCTGTATGGCCTGAAGGTAAAATTCCTGACAGCGCTCAATACTGCTTGGATGAATTAAAGCGCCGTGGTCATCGCGTAGCCTTAGCGACGGGACGTATCCAAGTAGATGCTAAACGTTTTGCGGAACAAGCAGGGCTTACCGATTTTGTAGCGGACGGTGGTCATAGTATTACCGTCAATAATGAATTGGTGTCTATGATTGGCATGGATCGTGATGCGTGTATTAAATATTTAGAATACTTAGAGTCTCATAATATTCCGTGGGCTGTAACGGACCGCAATACATTAGGTCGTATTACACCGTACAAGGAAATCTTGGAGTGGAATCCCAATTGGGATGTCTTTAAAACGACCGTAGATCCTGATTTTGACTTTCATAGTGTGGAAGAGTTTTATAAGATTTATGTGTTTTTTAAAGAAGGAGAAGAAGAGGAGAAAGACATTGAGCATATGACGCACAAGCTAATCCGCTATGGCGAAGGCTGTGTTTTGTATGAACCAATGGAAAAGGCCTTAGGTATTCGCAATATGCTTGAGCACTTTGGCATGAAACCAAATCAAGCTGTTGTGTTTGGCGATGGCTATAATGATTTGTCCATGTTTAGACCTGAATGGCTTAATATTGCCATGGGGAATGCGCGCCCTGAATTAAAAGCAAAAGCGGACTATATTACTACAGACTGTGATAAGGACGGCATTTATAATGCGTGTAAACATTTTAAGTGGATTGACTGATTTGTAGTTAATTCCCTTAATTGCAGTGAGATTTATATGAATATTTAATTTGTGTAGCACTAGCTACGCAATTGGTGTAGCATAATTAGTATAATGCCTTTAGTTCTATACTCGTGTGTAAATAGGAGAGAGAAGTTATGAACAACAAACGTAGATTATTTTCCACTGTACTTTGTGTAGCGGCTTTGACTGCAGGCTTATTTGTATCTGGTTGCGGTAGCGATAAAGCGGGCGGCATTGGTTCCGTAGTATCCTCCGTAGTTGATGGTGGCGATGAAAAAGCTGCTGCAAAACTTAACACACTTATCGATGCCACTAACCGCTTCAACAGTGACAATGCTTCATTTGCTGAATTCCAAGCAGAAGGTTTGGCTAAATTAAAAGGCGGCTTCGCAGAAGGTGCGATTACTAACCAACCTCACTTTGACAGATTACAAGCGGATTTAGAAAAAGCTAAAAAAGAAGGCTCTACATTCAAAGAAGTTGATGCAGAACGGGATAACCTATTGAACATTCTTAATGAATTAGTACCAGTATATAAAGATTTGACTGCTTATGATGACTCCAAAGCTTACATGAACGATGGTGGCGCTAAAGGTAAAGAGCTTGCTGCTAAATACGTAGCGGCAGTAGAAAAATTCGATGCTGCTTATGCGAAGTTCAACGAAACTCTAAATAAAGTTAATGCGGAACAAAGCAAAAAACAAATCGAAAAATTGAAAAAAGACGGTAAAAAAGGTTATGCGGCAGCAATGGAATCTACGCTTCGTTTAACTACTCTTGTAGATAACTTGGAAAAAGCTCCTCAAAAAGCTGACAAAGCAGCTGTAGAAAAAGAACTTTCCGAAATCGAAGCATTGCTTAAGAGCATAAAGAACGACCGAGGTCAAGTGCTTGCTGAAAGTTACAATTCCGTAGTCGGTGAAGTACGTCAAGTGCTAGCTGATCCAAGCGACAACAACCTTAACAGCATGATTCAAGGTTTCAATAGTTATATTGATACGTATAACAACACAACTCCAGACCAATTCGACGCTAAATAATAGAATAGCTAACGAGTACGTAAGGGTAAAAAAACAGAGCTCCTTTGGGGGCTCTGTTTTTTTGGTTAATTCTATTTTAAATCGCTTACATCGTAACCGCGTTGGATCATGTTTTGGCGAACTTCTTCCATCATAGGTGTACGGAATTTTAACCAGTACATAATAGCACCAGGAACGCCACTAAAGAGTAGGAAAATAACAAAATACAATGTTTTTAATTTATTATAAGTATTTCGTAGTGCTTTTTCTGTCGTTTGTTCACGGCGTAACAAACGACGTATAATGGCAC
>URZS01000162.1 GCA_900552445.1 uncultured Veillonella sp.
ATAAACAAATTATTAATATATTTAATATTTTGTTGCAAAATAAAGATAATTTAATATATAATTTACCTTATAAAGAAAGGAGAGGAATTAATGAGAGTTGTATGTATTGCAGCAGGTTGTGTTGGCTTGCTGACCACATTCGGTACGATGCCTAGTTTTGCGGCAGAAGTATCAAACCCATTTATACAACAAGAAGCGGCCCGAGCCGATGCTTCTTTGCGCCAACGTGCAGAAGCACCAATGACTGGGGCCGCTTTGTCGCGTTCAGAATCTGCCTATACAGGTTTAGATAAGGCGCCTATGAAGGCTTTACCCAAGGAAAATGTATCGTTTCCTATTGAGCATATTGTGGTGACCTCATCAGAACCAGTGCTTCAAAAATATAAAAATCGATTGCAGGTATATAACCATAATCGCATTGGAACAGAGGGTATTCAGTTTTTACAAAAGGAACTACAAGAGCAACTGTTATCTGATGGGTACATTACGAGTCAAGTAGTTGTGCCAAATCAAGATTTACAGTCTGGTACACTCACTTTTGAGATTATGCCTGGTTATGTAGAGGATATTGTTCTTACAAATCCTAAAGCACGTACCAATTGGCGAAGTGCTTTTCCCGTGAGACCGGAATACGTATTACGACGCCAAGCACTAGAGCAAGGGATTGATCAAATGCGTAATGTACCTGGTCAAGATATTAAAATGACCATAGAGCCCGGTACAAAACCGTTACATTCTATTGTTAAGCTTACAGTTGAGCAAAAAGGATTTGTACACGGATCTTTGATGCTAGATAATTCTGGAAATAAATCAACAGGAACATATCAAGGGACTGTATACTTATCTTTCAGTCAATTGGCAGGATTAAATGATGTATTAACCACTAGCTTTACAAAAGATATCAGTCATCATGATGATGGTCATGGATCAAAACAATATGCAGTTAGCTATTCAGTACCTGATGGGAATCGTACGTATCGTCTTTCGACATATAAGTATAGCTATAATCAATTAGTATTCATGCCTAATGCGTTTCGTTCTTCTGGGACTACGCAAGGTACAGAATTTGTAGTAGAGCAAGTATTAAATAGAACCAGTCGCTCTAAGACTTCGGCTGTAGCTAAAGTCATTCATAAGGAGCGTCATAATTATTTAGACGATGTAGAGCTTGGTGTACAAGAGCAACATACGACAGCGGTTGAAGTTGGTTTATCTCATCGTCAATATAGTGGTAATACTGTATCTGATGTATATCTATTCTATCGACAAGGTATTAATGGATTGGGTGCTCAAGTACGGAGTTGGGAAGGCTTGTCAGATAATCCTACTACACTCTATAAAATGGCAGGCTTAGAAGGTCAAATTCAAACTGGTGTTCGTATGGGCCATAAGCGAGGTACGTATACGATGCGTTTTAGAAGTCAGTTCACAGATCAACGTCTATTCGGCACCGATCAATTTAGTATTGGTGGACGCTATTCTGTACGAGGCTTTAGTGGTGAAGAAACCTTAAGAGGTGATTCTGGCTATTATGTGCAAAATGAATGGGCATTACCATTTAGAAAACAACAAATCACTCCATATGTGGGTATAGATATTGGACATGTATGGGGCCCATCTACAGAAACTCAATTAGGAAATACCTTAGTTGGTGGTGTAGTTGGTGTACGTGGTATGGTTGGTGACGGAGTAAACTATGATGTATCATTAGGAACACCAATTAAGAAACCAGAAGGTTTTGATACAGATACGCGTGTGTGGGCTTTTAGAGGCAGCTATCAGTTTTAAGTGTTGTAATCTAGTGCAGTTATACATTTAAATGGTGAATGGTATGTACTAGAGAAGGAGAGTAATATGAATATAAGAAAGCAGACGGCAATGGCTATCTTTGCCGCATTGTTAGCGACTAACTCTGCACCATGGATTCCTATGGCCCTTGCTAATCCTGTTGTACCTGATCAAGGTAAATTAGGACCAAAAATAGAAGAAGCTAGAAATGGCATGACTGTCGTTAATATTAATACACCTAATGATAAAGGGTTATCACATAACCAATATAATGCTTTCAATGTAGATGAAAAGGGTCTTATTTTAAACAATGCGAATCGACCTGTAAATACAGAGCTCGCAGGCTATATCATGGGAAATCCTAATTTAGTAGGTCCTACGGCTAATACGATTTTAAATGAAGTAACGGGTACAAGCTCTACATCTATGAATGGTGCTCTTGAAGTAGCAGGTAATAAGGCGCATGTTATCATTGCAAACCCTAATGGTATTTCAGTTAATAATGGCACATTTATTAATGCAAGTAGCGCTACACTCACAACAGGGAATCCAATTATTAATAACGGTAGTGTTACCGGATATAATGTACAAAAAGGTGCTATTACCGTAGGTGAAAAGGGGCTTAATGCCTCTAAAACAGCTCGTACAGATATGCTAGCTGAGGCTGTAAAGCTTAATGGTAAAGTTTGGACACAAGATACTAAAGTTGTAACGGGTAAGAATGCTATTGCTGTTGATTCTTCTGGTAAAGTTACGAATACAAGTAAAACTGGGGAGTCTAATCAAATCGGTCTTGATGTGGCGGCTATTGGTGGTATGTATGCTAATAGTATGTACTTAGTGGGGACTAATGAAGGATTTGGTGTTAATAATCAAGGTGTATTATCTGCACAAAATAAATTAACCATAGATAGTACTGGCAAATTACAAAATACAGGCACAATTGCTGCTACAGATGCCAATATTACAACCAAAAGTCTAGAGCAGATGAATAAGGGTAAACTTTATGTAGATACAGCAAAGATTACTACTGATTCTGTGACACAAACTGGTAATGCTACGACTAAAGAAGCACCTGTTATGATTGCTCAAAAAGATTTATCTATAGCGACAAAATCTATCGCCAATACAGATGGTAGTGTCATCAAAGCAGAAGGTAAATTACAGCTTGGTAAAACGATGAATCAGAACGGTACAGTATCCGGCAAAATTGATTCTGTAGTTAATACTGCATCTACCATTGAGTTTGGTCAAGGTGGAGCTTTACTTGCGAAATCTGTAGATAATAAAAATGGTGGTATTACCCTTAAGCGTGTAGCTGTAGAGGGTAAAGAGCATGTTAAAAACGAAGTGGCTCCATCTGGTAGCATTAAGCGTTATCAATTATCTGAGGAACGGATTTATGGACATGATGATGAAATTCCTAAAGATAAAGTCGTAGTACACTCTTATGAAAACCTTCAACTTTCAGTGTATGGCGAGCATCATAATAGTTGGACTAAGTATGAGTATGATCGTACGCGTGAAGTAGATACAGTAGATACATCTAACCCAGGCCGAATCATTTCTGGTGGTAATTTACATATGGATGTAGACCACATGGTGAATGAGGCGAGTCAAATTAGTGCTGCTGGAGATATTACGGGTACCGTAGGTCATTATGAACAAAGTAACCCAAAAGGTAATGAATATATTACTGAAGAGGGTACTGCCACAAGTTATAGTCGTCATTATAAAAAAGGGTGGGATACTACTTATATTCGTGAAGCGAAGTATAAGAATACTAAGGTGAACCCAAAAGATGTACCTGTTGCCGTATATGGTGGTCATGTAGAAAGCAGTAAAAGCAATGCTGCAGTAGATACATCTTTATTAAAT
>URZS01000163.1 GCA_900552445.1 uncultured Veillonella sp.
ATAAATCTAAGCGCAAAAAGGAGATTCCTAAATTTAAACGCAAAAAAAGAGGATTCCTAAGAATCCTCTTTTAAAGTTTGGATTAACGACGGTTAGCTTCGAAGAAGTTAATAGCAACTTCTGGGAACATAGCGTAAGTCAATACGTCTTCGTCAGTGATACCATTGTAGCCTTTGGAAGCTAAATCTTGACGGTAACCTTCCAATTCAGGTTCGATAAGATCTGCTGGACGGCAAGTAATAGGTTCTTCATCGCCGATGATAGTGTGACGAATTTCATCAGAAATTTTACCAGGCAATGCACCATATTTACCGCGTACAAGGTCTTTAACTTCGTTAGGAACCATTTTATAACGGTCGCCCATCATAACGTTCATCATAGCCATTGTACCAACGATTTGGGATGTTGGAGTTACCAATGGAGGGTAACCTAAGTCTTCACGAACGCGTGGCATTTCATCCATAACGTCGAAGAAGCGATCGCCCATACCCATTTCATTCAATTGGTTTTGAGTATTGGACAACATACCGCCAGGAATTTGGTAACGACGAACAGCTGGGATTACATCGCTAGCTGGTTTCAAGTTGAATTCTTCAGCGATTTGTTGTTTTACTTTACGGAAATGATCAACTAATGGAATGTATTTATCAAGGTCAAGACCAAGATCCCATTCAGTACCTTTGAACATTTCAATCATAGTTTCAGTAGCTGGTTGGCTAGTTGCATGAGCGAATGGAGAGATAGCAGTATCGATGATATCTACGCCAGCTTTAGCAGCTTCCCAGTATGTAGTGCTTGCAAGACCGCAAGTGAAATGGCTATGCAAGTCGATTGGCAAATCGCCAAAACGTTTTTTGAAAGTAGAAACTAAATCGAATGCATCAGCAGGTCCTAACAAACCGGACATATCTTTAATGCAAAGGGAATCAGTACCCATTTCTACCAAAGTTTCAGCAACTTTCAAGAAGCTTTCAGTTGTATGAACTGGGGAAATTGTGTATACCATAGCGGATTGAACGTGTGCGCCTGCTTGTTTGGAATATTTAATAGCAGCTTCCATGTTACGAGGGTCGTTCAATGCGTCAAAAATACGGATACGATCGATACCATTTTTTACAGCAGCTTTACAGAATGCTTCTACTACATCATCAGAGTAATGTTTGTAGCCCAACAAGTTTTGACCACGAAGTAACATTTGTAGCGGTGTATTTTTTACATTAGCTTTTAATTTGCGAAGACGTTCCCATGGATCTTCGTTCAAGAAACGAAGACAGCTATCATAAGTAGCGCCGCCCCAACATTCAAGAGCTTCATAACCAATTTCATCTAAAAGGCCAAGCACTGGTTCCATTTGTTCATAACGCATGCGTGTTGCCAAAATAGATTGATGACCGTCACGAAGAACGGTTTCGCAGATTCTTAATTTTTTAGCCATGTTAATCCTCCAAATCGAAATAGTCTGTATATGTAAATTTATACATACAACAAACAACTATCTCATACCTATTTTTTACGATTTTTTTTGATGTCTGCTCACACAAGCTAAACACTCTATAAATCGTTAAGACATACTTATATTAGACTACTTATAAAATTCTTTGTCAACAACTATATTATGCTATTTACTCATAAATTGATGCTCCTAAAGATGATTTTTTCGTGATAGAAATCACATAAAACTACAAAAGAGCTAGTTTTTAGCGTGTATGTTTAATCAAATCAATTTCTCTGTAATTGCTCTTTTTAATGAGAAACTAAAAATTATACCGTAATAATTTTTGGTTATTATTAGAAAGGCATCAAACTATATCGGTATTTATAAATGTAGTAATTCGATAAACTTTGTTGCGTTTATAAGCTCATTAATTTTATTGATAATATAACCTCCTATGGCACCTGCATAAATATGCAAAAGAACCTGTCCATTTATGGACAGGTTCAGGTTTATTAACAACTTTTAATAAATGCCATTATACAGCTTACTTTTCAGGTTTAACCTTTTTAGGAGCCGTTTCAAGAACGATATTCTTACCATCTCGTTTCACTTGAATAGAGAAAGCACCTTCACCTTCTTTGAAGTACTCCATCTTAATGTCGAGAAGCATTTTACCAATCATAGTCTCCACTTTTTCAGTTAAGAATTCACGATAGAAAGCATCTTCTTTTTGCTTTGGACTTTGATGAACTACAGGCTTTTTAGCGGCCCGTTCCATATCAAGCATAGTATCTTCAAAATTTTCTGTATCTTTAAAGTTTTTCAACATATCCGCATCGGATAAGCCTTTTTGAATTTTAAACTTTGCCATTTCTATCTCCTATCAATTCGAAAATCGCCTTTTTAACACGGACTGGTTCAATACCAGACATACAATATTGATCAGGCTTAGGACACCGTCGTTTACGACAACCTAAACAATCTAATTCATCATTTACAAGCACATTAAAGGTCCCAGTTAGTGGTCCCCATAATTTAGGGTCAGTAGGTCCAAAGAGAGCTACTACAGGCTTATTAAGTGCTAATGCAATATGTAAGGATCCCGTATCGGCCGTAACCACTACGTCGCAGCTTTCAATTAAGGCACCTACCTCTTGAAGTGTCGTCTTCCCCAGCATATTCAGCATAATGTGCTCAATGCCCTCAGCAGTCAAAGAGTCCATTAAAGATTTGTATTGTGTAGCCTCTTTAGGCCCACCTAAGCAAACAAAATTAGCTCTGTATTGCAGTGATTTAATAAGGGAATACCATTTTTCTTGAGGCCATTCTTTCGTCGCCCAAGACGTTCCCAAGACCAATCCTACACGGAGAGGTTTTTCTACTTCACCACGATTTAAAGAAGTATGATTATCAATCGTTTTCCACTGTTCTTCTGCCCAAGTATGTAACTTCGATGGTACATAGAAATCCATATGATACATCTTCTTAGCACTAACGGTATGTAATGTTTCAGTGTCCAAACCATTATCAACAGTTTTAAGAGGTGTTTCTAAATTAGCCTGTTTCGTAACAGCCTCTTTTAAAAGTTGTGCCACCTCAACATAACGCTTGATAACATGGTCTGTACTTGGCTTTGTTTTATAGTTTGTAAATAGCCAATTCAGCTCTTTTGTACCACCAAGTCCTAAGCGAATAGGCGCACCAGAAGCCAATAGAACAAGACCGGTTATAAGTCGACCTTGCACATCAACAGCTACATCAAATTTGTAGGGCTCTAATTTGGCTTTAAGTTCCCACCACATGCGCCACATTGTCGGGATATGCAGTTTTTTAGAATGTGCCTCGTATTCATCCCGTTCCCAGGGAATGATTCCATCTACATAGGGATTACCTTCTAAGAGCTCTACCATACTAGGCGTTACAATCCAGTGTAGCTTAGCATCTGGATATTGTTCCTTGATCCAGCGCGCCGCAGGTGTAGCATGCAGTATATCCCCAATGTAACTAAGGCGTACAAATAATATATTCATAGATATCCTTATGGTACATACAATATAGGAATAAAGCCTTTATAATGAAAGAACATTATAAAGGCTTTTTCTTAAGATTTCTTTTTACTATCACTAGTGTTAGATGATTTAGAAGATGTATCATCTTCGGTCACCTTTTTAGTTTCTTCACTACCATTCTTGATAATATCTTTTACTTCA
>URZS01000164.1 GCA_900552445.1 uncultured Veillonella sp.
CCTCTGACACTTTAAGTTCTCTCGAAGAACCCCGTTCACACTGATGTCATGGAAGAAAAATTGGCTGAACGTATTAATCATATTGACTTAGGTAAAGAAGCTGACCTCTTTGTTGTAGCTCCAGCTTCAGCAAATACCATTGCCAAATTAGCATATGGTCTAGCCGATAATATGCTTACTGCTACTGCTTTAGCTTTACCTAGCACCACCCCAAAACTAATTGCCCCTGCAATGAATACGAAAATGTATGAAAATCCACTGACTAAGAAGAATCTAGATACTTTGCATGACCTTGGCTACCAAGAAATTCTTCCAAAATCAGGTTTACTGGCTTGTGGAGATACAGGACGTGGTGCCTTAGCTGATATTGATGACATTATTGAATCCATTGACAATGCTTTAACAAAATAGCCTTGCAGAGAATAAAAAGGAGTTTATGATGAATAAGAAAAATAAAGCAAACTATGATAAGGTAAAACTAGGTCTAGGTGTGCCACCAAACATTTTTGGTAATACAAAAAAATTCTATAAATAGTTTCTATATAGGTAGTATAAAAAGAGGACTGACTCAACTGGGTCAGTCCTCTTGGTGTTTATATAATTATCTAAAGAATCTACCAACAAGCGGCATACCAGCACCGTCGTTTTTATCAAGGCCTTTTAGAAGAACCATAATAATTACGTACAATACTAAGCCTTCAATACCTGTAAGTAGGAAGTTAGCCCACATTGGTAATGTTGTAGATAAAGCTTGGTAGCTCATGTAAATGAGCACGCCCATGATACCGGCACTAACGACATTTTTCCAAAGGATAGAGAAGTCGAGGAAGTAGCCTGTATATTTTTTGATGTAAATCAAGTTAAGTAAGGCCGCAAAGCCGATATCAGCTACAGTTGCCCACGCAGCACCGCCGATGCCAAGTTCTGGAATTGCCGTTAAGTTCCAGTTTAAGATAACCTTAATAATGATGGCAATAGCCATGTTTATCACTGGAATTCTAGGTTTTCCTAGACCTTGTAAGATACCAGTCGTTACTTGATGAATGCCGAGGAAGAAAATGGCAAAGGCTACGATTTGTGTTGCCATTTCAGCCTTAGGAGCATTGTAGATCAACGTAACTGTTGGCGCCGCAAGTACATAGAGCATAACCGTGAACGGTACAGTACCCATAAAGGATAGGCGCATAGCACCGGCTGTACGGTCGTAGATACCTTCGTGATCGCGCTTCGCGAAGGCGTGAGAGATAGATGGTACAATACTTGTGGCCAAGGCCGCTGTAATAATGGTAGCCAAGTTAATCAGTGGTACTGCCATACCTGTTAAGTAACCGAATAGTTCTGTTGCTTCATTGAGGGAGAAGCCTGCTACCAATAAACGGCGCGGTACGATGATTAAATCAAGGTTAGCCGTTAATGGCAACATAATACTTGCTAAGGAAATTGGTAAGGCAAGCCAGATGAGGCGCGATAAAACCTCTTTAGTGGATTCTCGTTCACCTTCAAAGCTTTCACCTGCAGTAGGGGCCTTAGGCAATTTATAGTAATAATATAACAAGACTAGGAAGGCACCAAAGGCACCGATACCAGCACCTAAGCTGGCACCACCGGCCGCCTCAGGCAAACCGTATGGTAACAAGATAGCTGCCGCCCCTAGCATCACCACAACCCGTAAAATTTGCTCTACAATTTGACTCATCGCCGTTGGTGTCATCATTTCGTAACCTTGGATGTAACCGCGGAAGCAGGAAATCCAGGTAACAAAGAAGATGGCTGGCGCTAGCGCAATGAGGGAGTAGTAGGCACGACTTTCCTGAATGATACCACTTGAGATGAGCCAATCGGCACCAAAGAACATGGCAAGACTGGCTATAAGACCTGTAATGGTGAGCATTGTAAAGGAAATGTTAAATACTCGCTTAGCCCCCGTGTAGTCGTTGAGAGCTAACCGTTCTGCCGTCAAAATAGAGATGGCAATTGGCACACCTGCGCTTGAAACTTGTAATAGCAATAAATAGATTGGGAAGGCCATCTGATAGATACCGATACCTTCACCGCCTAAAATACGGGATAGTAGAATCCAGTTAATACTACCGATGGCTTTCACCACGAAGCCGGCTATGGTGAGAATTAATGTTCCTTTTAATAATCCGCTAGCCATAGATTATAGAGTGTTGGAAGAACCTAACACGTTTTTGATTTTGTGTGCTACCATGCCTTTAATAGCATCACGAGCAGGTCCTAAGTATTTACGAGGGTCAAATTCGGATGGGTTTTGAGCCAAGTATTCACGTACAGATGCAGTCATAGCAAGACGAAGGTCAGTATCGATGTTGATTTTACATACGGACATTTGAGCTGCTTGACGAAGCATTGCTTCAGGTACACCTTGTGCACCAGGGATGTTGCCACCAAATTCGTTACATTTAGCTACGAATTCAGGCAATACGGAGGAAGCACCGTGTAATACGATTGGGAAGTTCGGCAACAATTCGCCAACTTTTTTCAAACGATCGAAGTCAAGGTAAGGGTCGCCTTTGAATTTGTAAGCGCCGTGGCTAGTACCGATAGCGATTGCTAAGGAGTCTACGCCTGTAAGGTGAACGAATTCAGCAGCTTGTTCTGGATCAGTGAAGCGTGCATCCGCATCAGATACGTTTACATCATCTTCAACGCCAGCCAAACGGCCTAATTCTGCTTCTACTACTACGCCGTGAGCGTGTGCATATTCTACAACTTGTTTAGTAATGCGTACGTTTTCGTCGAAATCATGGTGAGAAGCGTCGATCATTACGGAAGTGAAACCGCCGTCTACACAGTCTTTACAAATTTCGAAGGAATCGCCGTGGTCAAGGTGAAGAGCGATTGGCAAATTGCTGTCTTCAAGAGCTGCTTCCACAAGTTTAACAAGGTAAATATGTTTTGCATATTTACGAGCGCCTGCAGATACTTGCAAGATAAGAGGGGATTGTTCCTCTTTCGCAGCGTCTACGATACCTTGTACGATTTCCATGTTGTTTACGTTGAAAGCGCCGATAGCGTAGCCACCTTCGTAGGCTTTTTTAAACATTTCTGTAGTAGTAACTAATGGCATGTTGTCCTCCTTGGCCCTAGGGCCTGTCATATCTGTTATGAATACTGTGACTGCAGTATTTTGAGCAACTAAAAACTAGATGAAATACTAGTGTTATTGCAATCATATATCAATCAAATTAAGTATATCAAGAAACACTATAAAGGGCCAATATTTTTTGTATAACTTATGCATAAAATTTGCCTCTATTACATGACTCAGGTGGATAAATTTTAAGTGATTTGTTGATTGTTTATTATTTTATGAATTACTGTAATAGATCTTTCATATCCGTTGGCATGTCCGCACTTAGCTCAAGCCATTCATTCGTCATTGGATGGTGAAAGCTGACGCGCGCTGCGTGTAGTGCTTGGCGCTGGATATAATCTAAATGGCCCCTATATAAGTCATCGCCTGCAAGGGGATAGCCTAATTGAGATAGATGAACTCGAATCTGATGGGTGCGCCCTGTGTGTAATAAGCATTGCACGTGAGTAAAGTGCTGTTCACTATTGCTACTCATGCCAGTGTTATGGCCGATAATAGTTATATCTGTACGAGCTAGTTTT
>URZS01000165.1 GCA_900552445.1 uncultured Veillonella sp.
CGCACATCTTGATCTTCGTACAAGAGCCAGCCTTCCATATTTTGAGCCGTAATATCTTCGTGGTAATCGTAATCCTCAAGGCCTATAATTTGGCTGTGAGGGTGGCGGATGGAACCGCCAGACATGTATCCGTGATTTTTGAAGAAGAGCACCGATTTAAACTCTTTCCGTCCTCGTGTTTCACGCCATTTATCAAGGCCAAATTGGAGAATACGAGCCGCTTCAGATCGGAAGAGCATAATAACCGTTGGCCATGTTTTATCTAATACAGGATATTTATTCATGAGCCATATGATATGACCTGATGTATCTAGAATATCCGTTAATTTTGAACGATCACAGAAGGGGCAGCGCACTTCTTCGTTGCGAATATTGACGGGTTTTGTGCGCCCTAATTCAATATTAAATCTAAGTGGTTTGTTCATTATGTGCCTCCTTGCATGGACGAAAATCTATACTCTTAATGATACCACAACTAGCGCATTCGCACACGAAATAATGGTATAATAATATAGTGTTATTTTAACGATTAAGGAGGCCCTATGAAACCGACGACACTCGTATTTCCTATTGATGAACAAAATCGTATATTACTAGGTCGTAAGAAACGTGGTTTTGGGGCTGATAAATATAATGGCTTTGGCGGTAAATTAGACGACGGTGAAAGCTTCCGCCACTGTGCTATTCGCGAATTGTTTGAGGAATCTGGCCTTCAAGGGCGCCCCGAAGATTTAGAATGTGTGGCTGCTTTTGATTTTCAATTTCCTTTTGATGAAAGCTTAACGCATGTGGGTTACGTCTATTTCTTGCGAACTTTCACAGGTAATGCAGAGGAAACAGATGAAATGGAGCCTCATTGGCTAGAACCAGATCAAATTCCCTACGACCGTATGTGGGAGGGTGACCGT
This sequence comes from uncultured Veillonella sp., assembly GCA_900552445.1. Taxonomy (GTDB): domain Bacteria; phylum Bacillota; class Negativicutes; order Veillonellales; family Veillonellaceae; genus Veillonella. Next base: position 909 of record URZS01000165.1, read on the forward strand.
CAATGGTTGCCGATGCTACTAGAAGGCAAGAAGTTAAAAGGTCCTATCGTGTTTGGCCGAGACAACAGTACGGTAGATAAGATGGAACTAACCACTGTGGATGCTGTTCTTGAAAGCGAACACTTGGCGCGCATTGATCTGTATATTAACGGATAATTTATAATATTTTGAGGTAATATGACTGATAAAAAGAACCCTAAGTGGGTGCCACAGCTATTGGCGTGGTATGATGTGCATAAACGGGAATTGCCGTGGCGCGATTGTGGAGACCCTTATAAGATTTGGGTGTCTGAGGTGATGAGCCAGCAGACGCGCATTGAGGCGATGAAGCCCTATTATGACAACTGGATGCGTTTATTTCCAACCTTGGAGGACCTAGCAAAGGCCTCTGAGGATGAGGTGGTTCACGCTTGGCAGGGGCTTGGTTACTATAGCCGTGCTCGCAACTTGCGCCTTGGCGTGAAGGACGTCGTGGAAAACTACGGTGGTATTGTGCCCCGTGACCGCAAGACTATGGAGTCCTTGAAGGGTGTAGGATCTTATACAGCTGGGGCTGTGCTATCCATGGCGTACAACGAACCAGCGGTGGCGGTAGACGGCAATGTGCTGCGCATTTACGCTCGTTTATATCATATATTTGACGATATTTTAAGTACTAAAGGCAAGAAGGCCATAACTGCGATTGTAGAGGAAACATTGCCTCACGATCGACCTGGTGACTTTAACCAAGCCTTGATGGACTTTGGCTCTGCCGTGTGCATTCCAAAAACTCCGCGCTGTGGGGAATGTCCTATTGTAAATATGTGCGAAGCATATCAACATAAGGATACAGATAAACTGCCTGTGCGCATCAAGAAAACGAAGGTAGTAGAGGTGCCTCTATTCGTAGGTATCTTGCAATACGAAGACCACTATCTATTGCATAAACGTCCTAACCGTGGGTTGTTACGATCCATGTGGGAATTCCCTTCTGTGGAAATGGTATCTACTTTTGACGAAGGTGAACGAGGCCTTGAATCATTAATTAAGGGCCTAGGTTTTGAACTGTCCTTACAACCAGTATTAATAAAAGAAATAACACATATTTTCTCTCATAGAAAATGGTTTATGAAAGCATTCCGCGGCGATTTGACGTACGTAGGAGATGCTAATATAACGATCGGAGATATCCAACAGCAATTGCCGAAGGACTGGATGCTCATCAAGCGCGATGAGTTCGCCGACTATGCTTGGGCAGGTCCTCATGGTAAATTGACGGAGATGGCAAAGTAATTTGTAGGAGCAATTAATGAGAATGCTATTTAATATAATTTTTGGCACCATCCTAGTATTAGGTTTGGTAGGCTTTTGGGCGCTATTCCTCAATTTGTGGAAGCCCAAAAAGAAATGGCCTGCTTGGGTAGGCTATATCATCTTAATCGGTGCGTGGTTCGCCGCCGTCCGATACTACTTGTTACACCAAGTAGATCTATATGGCACGTTATACTATCCGCTAATGAATATGTTCCGTACTGAAAGCTACGGTTTCCTCTTTGGCTTATTCTTGGCTATTCCTGTCTTTATCGTCCTCAGCTTGTTATACTGGGCGGTTAATAAGATTTGGAATAAAACGCCAGAAGAAAATAGAACGGGCCGCCGTGCCTTCTTTAGAACTGCTGCAACAGTAGTGCCCTTGGCAACTATTGGTGGCTCTAGTTATGCTGCTTTTGCTGGTCAACAGGAGATAGTGGTTACGAATGAAAAATTTGGTTATACGAACTTGCCTCCTGGGCTAAAAGACTATAAAATCGTGCAACTTAGTGACGTTCACATAGGGGCTAGCATCGACCTAGACGACTTTGATGAAATCCTAAAATTGGCGCTTTTACAAAAGCCTAACCGCGTCGTTATCACAGGCGATCTCATCGATAAACTAGCGTGGTTGCCTGAGGTCTGTGAAAGACTAACAACCTTTGCAAAACAAATCCCTGACGGTGTAGATTTCATCTTAGGTAATCACGAATACCATCACGATGTAACTAAAGTGATTGATTCTTTCAAGCGAAATACACCGATGAATATCCTCTTGAATAGTAATATTCAAATTATGGGGGGCAAACAACCTGTATATCTCGCAGGCGTTACATACGATAACAGCCGTCAAAAAGATAGCCGAGAAGCGATGATCTCTAAAGCCTTATCTGGTATTCCAGACTATGCCTTTGTTATACTATTGGCTCATCACCCTGAATTCTTTGAAGAAGCCATTGAACACAAGATTCCGTTGACCCTTTCTGGTCATACCCATGGTGGTCAAATTGTATTTATGGGCGTTCCTGTAGTGCCAACGGGCACTCCATATACAAAAGGGCGCTACGTAGAAGAACAAAGCGTGTGCTACGTCAATAACGGTACAGGCCACTGGTTCCCAATCCGTATCAACTGCCCACGAGAAATTACAGTCATTACATTCTTTGATGGAGTAGCTTAGAAGTAAAGGTGAGTTCCTTGGAACAAAAGGTAAGCTCATTAAAGGGATACAATCATGTATAATACATCCTTTATCCATAAAATCCTTATATGTATTATTGTGCTTATGCTATTTGATATCTCTTTAATTCATGCTATGACAGCGGATCTATATAAAGGATATCTTAAAATAGCAATACTAGTGGCAATTGGATGCCATTTAGATCTATACCTAGAACTCAGTAAACAAG
>URZS01000166.1 GCA_900552445.1 uncultured Veillonella sp.
TATGGAACGCGAATACGGCATCTCCATAGAACGCAAACCTGTAGAACCTTCAGCTGAGGACTTGTTGCATGATGTTTTAGAGTCATCTGCAAAACATGTTGAAGCTCCCCAAAATGCTGACAAATCTAAAACAGTGTTAGCTGGGAATCAGCATTACGATGAAGCAGTTACAGCTCAACAAGGTACCGATATTTCATCAAAGAGTACATCAAGTAAATCAACTAGCTTTAGTACTCATGAGACTCGTTCGGATCGAGAATCTGTTACTGGTCCTTCCTTGAATGAGCGATTGGCCGAGTTTAAGCGAGATAAAGCCTCTAAAGAGGGGCGTGTCCTTGTTGAAAAGGCCGGTGTTACAACTGCACCAGCTGTAACATCGACTCGCAGTCGCAAATCTAATCATGCTCTAAAAGAGGGGATGAAGTGGTCTATTATTTTAGGTAAGCCTAAAGCTCTTGAGCGAAGATATCGCTAGTCAAATTTTCAGTATCATAATCGTACTGATAATTGGTTAGCATATAGATATATTGATGGTTTGTGCACAGATATTGTGATAGCAACTAGAATTACACCTATCGTATGCGGTGCATATAATTACATATTGAAAGAGGTTCCTATTGGTCACCTATGTGACTATTAGGAACCTCTTTTGTATTGTCTTTTCTTGATGGAACTTTCACAATAATAGGGAAGGGAGTTCGTCCATAAGGAAAGGTGATGTTATGTATCGTAATGTGCGCGTTATACCAAAACAGTTATTAGAGCAATTATATGTAGAAAAGCAGTGGAGTGTTCGCGATGTAGCAGATTATTTTCAGTGTAGTGTGGATACGATTATGCGCCGGATGAAAGCGTACGATATTGAGCGGCGCCCCATAAAAAAGGAAATTAATATGGTTCACGTACAGGCCTTGTATGAGACGGGGAAGTGGTCCCTACATTCCTTGGCGAAGCGGTATGATGTGTCCATAACGACAATGGCAAGCCGAATGAGAGAATATGGGTTGGCTTGTCAGCGATCGAGTAAGAATGTATCTGTAGACGTAGTACGCATTTGTAGGGCTTATAAAAGTGGGAATAGTACAGACGCTATTGCTCGTATGTATGGCGTATCTCGTTGGAAGGTGCACCATGTGTTGCGACATATGGGGATTTGTATGACACCTAAGGCTCGTAAACCTCAACGCGTAGAGGAGATGGCTTATTTATATATGCAGCATCACATGAGCACCGATGATATTGGTCTAGCCTATGGCGTTCGGGGCTCTACGGTGGCAATGTATTTGCGCGACCGAGGTATAGAAATACGGACCAACACTCTAGATTTAGACGAAAATAAGATTAAAAATCTCCGCGCCCAAGGGTATGGGGTAGCCAAGATTGCACAGATGATGGGCTGTTCAGCCACTGCGGTACGAAAGCGACTTGCTATGAAAAAATATATCTCTCCTTGATGTAGTTTAGTAGATACTATATACTTAAATTTATACAATGATGGGAGGATTATTATGTTCGAAATTATCTCTGCTTTAATACCCTTTTTATTACTGGGCTTAGCGGCCGCTGGTTTATCTCGCGTCTCTGGTGTCGCTTTGTCTATGGTTATAGTGCCTACTCTATTAATTTGGGGGGCTACTGCTGTAGACGTAATCGCCTTTATGTTGCTCTTTGTAGTGTACAACAACTTTACTATGGAAACACAAGATGTTCGCTTGGATTATAAAGACCTTGTGTTATTCCCGAAATGGCGCTTGTGTATTCCCTTTATTTTGAGCTTGGTTGCAGCGTTCTTTGTGCCTGCTGCAGGCATTGCCATTTTTATGGCTTGCTTCGTATTAGAATTGCTAGCTACTGTATATAAACGCATTCCTGAAAACAAACGACCTCGTTTACACCGTGTCGTAGTAACATCTATCTTGAGTGCAGTAGTCACAGCTGTAGGCGCTTATGCAGGTCCTAAAATTCCTAGTGACTACTACTTCATCTGTGCGGGCTTGGCAATTTTAATCATTACAGGCTTTGCTTGGTACGCAGGCAATCATCGAGATGCCTTTAGAGGTCCTTGGGAAACTATTTGGGCGGATTTTAATCTATTCTTAGGGATGTTTGGTGTAGAGGCTTCTTACTATCCAGCTGCTCTTACCCGTTCCATTCCAAATCCTATGGATCGCATGTTGCCTATGATTACTGTAGTAGGTGGTTATGCAGGTCTCATGGTAGTATTTGGTTTCTACAATATTTTTTCTATTCCTTCTTTGATTACTGCCATCGGTGCTGCTGTAGGTATTCGCCTCTTTGGCCTATATGAATTCCCTCGCAATGGCAGCTTCTCTTACTTAGCGATTGGCTTTGCCGTAGCTGCCGTAGTGTGCTTGTACCTAGTATCTCCAACGCCAGTTGGCTTTGACCATATCAATACCTTGGTATCTCGGCCAATAGGTCAATAATAGGTGGTATTTGAGTGCTAGTCGATTATAGAATCGATTATATTTGCCAGCAGTGATTCTATTCATTTGTTATCACATGTGACATAGTTCATTTGTTATGGTGAAAGTTGAGTTCATAATAGATTTTGAAAGGAGTTGATACTCAGTGACAGACATAATTGAAACGAGACCATTTCCGCCATTTTTGCCAAAGAATGCAACGGTTATGACGATGGGGACATTCCCACCAGCTTCTGAAAAACGATCTATGGAATTCCACTATCCTAACTTCCAAAACGATATGTGGCGCGTATACGGTATAGTATTCTTTGATGATAAGGATTACTTTAGAAAAGGTGAGGAAAAGGCTTTTGATGCGGATAAGATAAAAGCATTCTTATCTGAGATTGGCATTGCCTCTTGCCCTACCGTTTTAAAAGCGATTCGAGAAAAGGGGAATGCATCAGATGCGTTCTTAAAGGTGGTTGAACCTGTACCGCTCGCTGAAGTACTGGAACAAGTACCACAGTGTAAACATATTGGGACCACTGGCGGTAAGGCTACAGAAGTATTATTAAGCCTTTTGCCAGAAAAGGTAAAACTACCTAAAACGGGCGAAACTATACCATACGTGTATAATGGTCGTGAACTAACATTGACACGTTTGCCATCTACATCACGTGCCTATCCGTTGAGCCTAGCGAAAAAGGCTGAAGCGTACAAGAACTTCTTCAAAGCTTGTGGTTTAAAAACTTAATAGCTTAAAAGTAAATAGATCTAAGAATAACACCTTTAATGGTTGAAGTTGAGTCTTTTGAACTCACTGCTAACTGTTAAAGGTGTTTTATTATCGTAAATTTATATGAGATTTAAAAAATGGAAATAAATAGAAATAGTATTGGTTTGTGTTGTGTGTCATAAATAATATTTATGAGGTATATAACATTTTAATTCTTGTTTTTTGAAATGAGAGGTCTATAATTAACCGTTGTTACAGATTGGTTGACAATCATTTTGGAAAATGGAGTTGATATTATGGATAAGGCTAAAGATGCCTTATGGACAAAATCCTTTGTCCTCGATACTTTGATTAATTTCTTAGTATTTTTGATTTATTATTTATTGATTTTTATTATAGCCGTTGTAGCGAAGGATAACCTCCATGCTACGGCGAGTCA
>URZS01000167.1 GCA_900552445.1 uncultured Veillonella sp.
CTTGTTGAATCGGATTCGCTTTGAATACCTCTTCTACTATACGAACAGGATCGACTGTATCTGATACTTCAGCATTTTTAGCAATCATAGACTTTGCAGTCGTCAATTCAACGACGCCATCAGACTCATGTGCTTGAGCCACCTTATCTACAATAGCTTTTACCTTTTTCACTGTATCCCGAGAGGACTGATTAGTACCTAATTGTAATACCTTATCCGCTAAGATATAGGATACTTCACCATCAAACTCACCTTTTGGTTCAAAAATACGAACACTAAAATCATGTAAATTAATAGATGCAAAGGCACGTAATTTTTGAGATGGCATAGGCAGTACAGCCTTATGAGAAACGAGTTCTGTAGCTAATGAACCATCATCTTCACTAAATAGTTGATGGGTAAAAGCATCATGAGCTTGGCACAAAAGAATACAAATATAAGTCGTATCTGTAACAGCTTCACAAATAATCGTATCGATAACTACGGAGTCCGTTGCTTGCTTCATATAGGTAAACAAGCTTTCACCTAAATTCTTAGATAAATCGATAAACTTGAGGTCTCCCTTTTTATACTCCACCAACTGTTTACCAAATAGACTTGCATCATGTAAGGTACCTGTTCTAGCACCTGGGTCTTTGAAAGCCTTAGCTATATGATTCGCAATATAATCTTGTATAGCTTGATCGCCAACCTTTAATTCATGTTCAGAATATACGGCTAAAGAGGACGTAAAGTCAAAAATCTCTAGCGCAGCCTTATTAATCTGCATGATGCCTCCTATTAATAGAAAAAACGATTACCCTTTATTATACCACTCTTTTAGCTTTCGTTTATCAACTTTTGAGCATTCTGTAAGAGGTAACATAGGAATCTGTAGCATTGTTTTTGGCCACTCTACAGAAGGTCTTTCATGATGAATACGCTCTATAATTTTACTTAATTCAGCGTTATCCTCTAATACTACATAAGCAACAAAATCTTCCCCCCGTATATCATCATTAATCGTAATAATGGCGACTTCAGAAATGCCCTCTAAGGATTGTAAATACAATTCCATTTCGGGAATAGAAATTTTATAGCCCCCTTTATTGATGACATCACCTTGCCGCCCATTAAACATAAGATACCCATCGCTATCAATATAGCCGCAATCATTTACAGTATATGTATCGGGAATGCCTTCAATATGATACTTTGTAGTCACATAAATGACGCCATTTTGCTCTGCAATTTTGACAGTTGGAAACGGTCTCCCCACAGTACCTTCTCTATCTAACCACTCTTTACCTGTACAATATGTTATATAGTTAAGCTCAGATGCACCATAATAGAGAATAAACTCCATATTCGGACATATTAGTTCTAGCTGTTTCATCAACTGTCGATCCAATACTTGAGATCCTGCGATGATATAGTTAATAGAGTCTAGTTTACGTTTGCAATGACGTACTAGTAATCGTAATTTTGTTGGTAATGCATATATATGGTCCACATGATATGTCTCAATAAGCTGTATCCATCGATTTGGACGTAACGAACTCGTTGTAATCACTGTTCCACCAGACCATAGTACATCGATAACCATATTACTAACACCAGTGAAACTAAAGCTACCATGTAAGAAGATGTTCGTATCTTTGTTTATGTGAAAGATATTGTTTTGAGTATCAAAGAACTCTCGCCACGAGCTCTCACTGCGCCACAAAGGTTTGGGGCGCCCCGTAGTTCCAGAGGTAAGGACACCAAAGTCTGCAGATTTAGGAACACCTTCAAAGCTTATAACCCGAGCTAGCTCATCCATATAAGCCCCATCCATTTCATTATGGCACACCATAGAGATATACCCTTTATATAACCCCCATAACCACTGAACCAATTGATCTATAAAAGAGGGCTGCTGAATTAAGAGAACCTTATTCTTCAACCCATCATTAAACTGACCTAAATCAATTATTTTACTTATATTCTTAGACTCCATAGAGAGAATAGCATCATACAGCTGACCATATGTATACTGTTCTTCATCGACTATGAGCGCAATTTTATGTGGTTCTAAATCTTTATATTGTTGCAAGCGTTCAATAATTGTCATATTACATACGCTCCATAATCAAAGCTGTACCTGTGCCCCCTGCACCTGCAATGGCACATAAGCCATATCTACCATTGCACGATTCTAAGGAGGCCATACAATGAAGAACTAAAATAGCACCTGAACAACCATACGGATGTCCATATGCCAAGGCACCGCCTAATGTATTATATTTTTTCATATGATTAGGATAAGACTTATTAAAAAGCACATCAATGATGGCAAAGGCTTCGTTCCATTCCACTACGTCTATATCATCCATAGTTAAGCCAGTCCGTTTTAAAATGGCTTCAGTACTTTCTAATGCTCCTTCTGGACTAAACTGAGGATTTCCAGCCCAGGGCATGACACTATGTATTCTAAAAGGCCCCTGTTTATTAGATACGTATACGAATGCCGCTCCATCATGGGTTAAACAAGCATTGCCTGCATTTGTAATGGAATTAGGGCCTAATAAAGGCTTCATCCTTGACAAGAGTTTTTCGTTCATCTTAGGACGAATACATTCATCTACACAAACTTTTCCTTCTAGTGTAATAGGCATAATATAGGATTGTAAATGTGGATTATCTATAGCTCTAAAAGCATGTTGATGACTGTTAATAATGTAGGGGTATAAGTCTTCTTTTGTTATATTATGCTTATGTATCGTTCGCTCAGCCCCTTCAAGCATTGCTAAAGAAGACCGATCTTCAGGGGTAAATTGAGCCACCTTATATAAACCTTCTCGATCATCTCCAGTTGCATAGATTCGATCTGGTTGTAAGGAGGAGCTTTCAATACCACCAGCAATAGCAGAATCCATAATACCTGATGCAATGTGCGCATAGGCCATTTCAATACTCATCAAAGCCGATGCACATTGCATATCTACGGGAATAGCACGAACAGAATTCGGTAAATTACACATAAGCCCCATAAGGCGCCCAATATTACCGCCAGTTCCAACTGCGTTGCCACAAAAGATTCCATCTACTTGTGAAATCGCATAGCGACTGACTAATTCCTCAATAAGTTGAGCCCCTAACATTTCAGGTCTCATATGTTTATATTGTCCATTTAAAACGCCAATAGGGCTGCGAAGGCCGCCGTGAATATATACTGACATATTAACTCCTTATAGTATAAGCAAAAGAGGCATCCCGAGGAATGCCCCTTTTATTAGGTTCTAAATTTTAATTTTAGTTGCTAACCAAGAAGCAACGAGACATTTTACAATGTCCCCTGGAATAAATGGGAACATTACTACAGGCAATGCGGCCCAAAGTTCTGTTTTTGTAACGATCATAAAGCCTGCCACACCAAATAGGTATACTACAGGAATTGTAATTACAATAGAACGCCATGCATAAGAGAAAAAGCTCTTTTTAGAACCTTTAAATACGCTTAATAATGTATAAGCTATTGGCCAAGAGAAGATAAAGCCCCCTGTTGGTCCTAATAATTTACCAAGACCGGCTGTACCACCAACGAAAACAGGTAAACCTACAGCGCCAAGTAA
>URZS01000168.1 GCA_900552445.1 uncultured Veillonella sp.
TTACAAAACGGAATGTGAATATAGGCGCATTGCATTTCACCCTTTGTAGGTGTGCCATTCATTAATGTATCCCAAACGGCTTGTGTTTCCTTTGGCGAAACTAAGATGCCATTAAGCCCTGCATGAACAACCCGTTTATGAGGGAATGCACCACTCATCGGATTATCGCATTCTAAACCTAGTTGTAGATTGCGTTGTTTCTCCGGAATGGATTCAAAGAAACTTGCTAAACTCATACTCCAATCCCCTTTCAGTTTAGGCTTGCAACTTTGCAAGTACAGATTTTGTAAATTCTTTTGCATTTGCAAAGTCTTGTTCATCTGGATGCGTTTCAGCCGCTTTATGTAACGCATCGCGTTCAGGGCTTTGACCATGGGCAGATCCAGGTGGGAACATTTTATACATCATTTCGATGACTTTAGGGTCGATTTTGCCTTGGCATACAAAGCCATCTACAAGGGATTCTTTGTTTTGCAACAATGTAGATGCTTTATCGATACTTTCACGAGCATGATCAGAATCTGCATACATACCTAGTGTGGCAAAGAATACGATATTTGGATTTGTTAAGGTTTCAATCAATTTTGCAGCCTCTTTATTTGCTGTACCACGGTCTACCCAGAAGCCTACGAACACAGTGTCATAATCAGCTAAATTTTCAGGTGCTTCCTTAACTGGAACGCATGGTGTACCTTCAGGCATTACAGAAGCCATAGCCTTCGCTACGCTTTTAGTATTTCCCGTGAGGGAAGAATATAAAATAATGGATTTCATAATTATCTCCTTTAATTCTTTGATACGTGTATTACTTAGATACCTCTATTCCTCTTCATCATCTGATGAGTCATAACCTCTAAACTCAACTGGTACGTTGATATCGATATCTTCGCCTGTTGGATTTTTATATGGTGTTGCGTCCACTACGGCAGATATTGCCGCATCATTGAATATTTCATTTGTAGAAGTTACGATACTTTTTCCAATAAGATTACCATTTGTATCAAGTGTTACTTGTACAGTCACATCGCCTTGTAATTTTCTTTTTAAAGCCATGGAAGGCATTTGTGCATTAGCTTGTACTCTTGCACGGAATCCCTCCGTATCAAATGCAGCTTTTGCTGTACCATGGTTGTTACCATTGCCTGGTCCATTACCATTACCATTGCCTTGACCTTGACCACCCCCATCACCAGGGCCAACACCTGTGCCGTTACCACCTCCAGAGCCACCACCAGTTCCAGGGCCTGTACCACCTGCGGAATTATCGCCAGAGGTAGTACCTTTATGTTCGCCACCTTTTTTGGCTACATCTACTGCATCAGGAATATCTGTTGCAGGAGATGGATCTATATTCGCTACAACAGCCTTTGTTCTTGCCGCCACTTCATCAGCCGATAGTGGTTTAGGGAATAGGTCTGACCTATTACCGCCACCGCCACCAGCATGACCACTGCCGCCATCATCGAGAACACTTTGTGTGAGGTCGATTTCATAGGTTTCCATTTCTTGAATGGCTGGAACTACTACGAAAAAGATGACTGCAATAAATAGAGCAACTAGATGAACTACGGCGGATATAATGGCTGCTTTTTTCCATGATATGCCTAGTCCCATAGTTATCCTTTCTGTTCAGCTGCAATAGCCAAGCGTTTAACACCAGATTGTTTTAGCATGTCCATGATCGCCACTACTTGACCATGAGCTGCTCGTTTGTCCGCTTGTAAGATAACACTAGCGTTAGGATTTTCTTGAATACGCTGTTTAATCATAGCTTCTGCTTGATCAATACTCATTGGATTGTTATCAATTGTAATATGCCCTTCCGCATCAAGTGTAAATACAACAGGCAATTGAGCTGGTGCAGATGCACTAGTAGCTTGTGGTAGTTGTACAGATAATGCTTTTTGAGCAACTGTTTGTAAGCTGTTCATCATGAAGAATACCAACAAGAAGAAGATGATATCAATCATTGGAATGATCATGAATTCCGGCTTAGTTTTCATACGAAAGCTTTGCAAATTCATAATTATTTCCACCCTTCTCGTTTAGCACTAACAATGCTGACGCACATACTTTCAATTTGGTTAATAATAGAATCTAAACGATGACTGAATACTGTGTATACAATAAAGGCCATGATGGCTACGCACAAACCAGATGCTGTAGCGATGAGGGCTTCACCGACACCACCAGTGATAGCAGATGCGCCTGCACCAGAGTCAAGGATACTGAAAGAGCCAATCATACCTGTTACAGTACCAAGCAAACCTAACAATGGGGAGATTGTTACTGTTGCACTAAGGTAGTCCATATATTTACGGAAACCTACTGCATCAACACCCATTTGGTCCGCAAAGGCTGTTTTCATAGCTGCCTCGCTGGAGGCGTTATTCAAACCCGCTTCTGCAATACGGCTTGCAATAGATGGGTTTTCTTTAATTACTTTATCAATTTCTGCCCAATTTTGTAATTTTGCTAGTTCATTAACTGCATGAGTCACCACATAGGTTTTACCTGCATATTTACGGTAAAAGAAAGCACGTTCTACAGCGATAGCGATAACCATGAAAGACAAGAGTAATAATGGATACATTACATACCCACCGCTATGAAACAAGTGAATGACATAATTTAAGTTTTCCATATTAGTAACCTTTCTGCCTGTTTACAGACTGAATATTAGAACCTATAGGTCCCTTGAATTCTTGTATAATTGCCTAACTTAAAGCTTTCACTACCATATAAAGTATCTCGTTTATTAGTGCCCTTCGCATCGAATGTGTAGAATGCCTCAAGGAGTAAGTCCTTGCGAGGTACATAACCGGCACCGAATGTAAAGCTGCGAATACCGTCGAGATAACGATCCGGTACTGCGCCAGTACCATTGCCACCAAAGAAGGAGCCATGTTCAAAGTATTTGTAATCGATGAACGCATTCCAAGATTTCGGAATATCTAGATCAGCACGGCCAATATCTAGACGAGCCATCCAGAAGTGTGGTGCACCGCCCATTTGATGACCTTTAAGGGCAAAGTCTGCAGTGCCTCTTTCATGTTCATAAACAGTATTACCGTTTAAGTAACGACCAAGGTTAGAACGATTTTGACCGTAGTCAACGGTAACAGATGCATTAGCACCAAGTTGATATTTAGCGCCGATACCGAATACATGAGCCACATTGGAGAAGCTATGTTCATCATTACCATTGCCATTTGCATTTAGGTATGCATGGGTTTTACCGCCAAAGGAGCGTAAATACCACGCTTGTAAACCAAGACGAGAGCCTATTTGTTTCTTGTATTGAACAAAGGCTGCTTTATCGATAGCTGGTACAGTGTCTTTTTCAAGAACTACCCCTTCTGTTTGAATTAAGTTACCAATAATCTTACCAATCGCTTCACGTGGTAATTTATTTTCAGACTCTGCATCATGTACAACCTTTTCAAGATTATACATATAGTTAAACATTGCATTTGGCATGCCCCAACCATAATAAGAGCTACCTTCACCCCAATCATTGGAGGACATGGTAAAGTTCTTTTTATAAATGGCATCTTTAGCGTCATAATC
>URZS01000169.1 GCA_900552445.1 uncultured Veillonella sp.
CGTTTAGAAACTAGTAACCTTATGACTTATAAAATTCCTACCCGTCAAGATATCGGTGAATTACATGTAGACTTCGTAGAGTCTTATGAACCAACTGGCGGTTTTGGTGCTAAATCTATTGGTGAAGTTGTTATTAACACTGGTTGTCCAGCTATCCAACATGCTATTAAAAATGCAGTTGGTGCGGATGTTCGTACATTACCTATGACACCTGAGAAGGTATTTATGGCTATGGACGAGAAATATAAAGTATAGAGAGTTTTAATTTCTTGTTACTTTCTAAGGAGGCCTGGTTCTATGACATCACAAACATCCTATTGGAATCGATTGATTCAGCCGGGAATCGTTGCCCTTGTTGGGGCCGGCGGTAAAACGACTGTGCTTTCTAAACTAGTAGAATATGGACGGCTGAAAGGTCAGCCCATCGTAGTTACGACTACGACTCGACTCTATGAATCTCAGGTTGCTCATTATAAACCGATTTATACTCAAAATATTAATGAAGCAGATGAGTATTGTACTGATCGTGTGTTACATGGTTATTGTGGTGCGTGGTTCTCTGGCATTACGGGAACAAAAGTGGACTCCTTAGATTGTGATCTTATCGATGGTTTATCCAAGTTACATCCTAACTGGCAAATTGTAGTAGAAGCAGATGGGGCAAAGGAAAAATGGCTCAAGGCGCCTAAGACGAGTGAACCTGTTATTCCATCCCTTACAAAGACTACGATTGGTCTTGTTAACCTACAAATGCTAGGGGCTCCCCTTGATGAGGAGCACGTACATAATATCGAGCTCGTTCAAGATATCGTAAAACGCGATATGGGGGCTATTGTAACACCGCGTATGTTGGCTGATCTTGTATTACATAAGCAAGGTTTGTTCCAATACAGCAAAGGGAAGAAAATCCTATTCTGTACTGGTTATGAAACAGTGCAACATCGCATCATCGATGATTTTATTGATCATATTGTGGATAGCGATATCGCTGCTATCATCTTAGCTGATGGATACAAAGCGAGTTGCGAAATCCGTCGTATTATTCAATGTCGGTAGGTACTCATGACTTATGTGAAAGCAAATTGTAATACCGCTTTCAGTACAATGAGAGACCCCATAGACCGTCGTTCTTTGCATATTGGCATTGTCCTCCTCGTGGGAGGACAATCCAAGCGCATGGGATGTAATAAGCAGCTCTTGCCTTGGCGTGGTAAGACTGTTCTAGATGCGGTCTGTGGGGCTCTTCAATGTGGATGGGGCGGAGACGTAGTATCTACTATGTCGTATAAACTACCTTTTGTGGCAGTTACAGGTGATGATTATCAAAAATTAGAACCTATTGTCACAAAGTACGGTTTTGAAGCGATTCGAAATGAGCATCCTGAGCTTGGGCAAGGTTTGTCCATAGCGATGGGGGTACGTCATTTAGTAGAAACATCGCCCATACCGTTAGACGGTATTCTTTGTTCAGTAGGGGATCAACCTCTTCTGACGAGTGCTGTCGTACATGAGATCATTAGTGCATTTAGTGAAAACTTTCATTCGAAAACTATCGTTGTCCCATATTATGGGGCGAATTATCAATCGGGAAATCCCGTTCTCTTTGGTTCACATTGGTTTGATTTTTTACAACAGATCCAAGGGGATCAAGGCGGTAAGACCATTATTCGTGGTGATGGCAAGGACTATGTCTTGAAATTATGGATTCGTGACGATATTGGTGACGATATCGACACACCCGATGATTTTGAGCGTTTAAAACATCGTGAAAGTGAGGCATTATGAAACCATTAGTGCTCATGCGCGGAGGCGGAGATATCGCTTCCGGCGCTGTATATAGATTGAAACGGGCGGGCTATCCCGTGGTTATTAGTGAAATTGCGATTCCTACTATGATTCGACGAGAAGTATGCTACGGCAATGCCGTTCATCGTGGTGAAATGGTTTTGGAACGCTTTGTAGCCCGTCATGTTGCTCTTAGTGAAGTGAAAGATACTTTGGCACAAGGGATAATTCCCGTTGTGACTAGTTCATACGAAGAGTTATTAGATACACTGAAACCAGCTATTGTAGTAGATGGTATTTTAAGTAAGAAGAATCTAGGTACAAAACGTGATGATGCAGAGCTTGTCATAGGTGTTGGGCCTGGATTTACTGCAGGGGATGATGTAGATGTAGTCATCGAAACGATGCGTGGTCATTCTTTGGGGCGCTGTATCTATGATGGTCCTGCTCAACCGAATACCGGCATTCCTGGTAATGTAGGTGGCTATACTCATGAACGTGTAATACACTCGCCAAAGGCTGGTCTATTTACGGCAAAGCGTCATATAGGTGATTCTGTACAAGCCAATGAGGTTATTGGTTATGTCGATGAAGAGCCGGTACGGGCAAAAATTACAGGTATTCTTAGAGGCATTCTAAAGAGTGGGCTCATTGTATCGGACCATTTTAAATTGGCCGATGTAGATGCTCGTTGTGAAGAGTCTCATTGTTATAGTATTTCAGATAAGTCCCTTGCTGTTGGTGGCGGCGTATTAGAGGCTGTTACAGCGTGGGATTATGAAAGGAATCTAGATGGAAACAATCTATGATGTGATGAAAGACCGTCTACAGGTTACTGAAACTACCTTGATGGTTACTGTTTTATCTGGTCCTCGTCAAGGGGATAAGACTGTGTATGCCGAAGATGGTAGCGTGCTATATGGTACAGCTATTGAAGGCTTTACAGTAGATAAGGCAAAACTTAATTCTCTATGTATGGTAGGCGAAATAGAATGTTTCGTACAACCTGTAGAAAATGATCCGTCCGTTCTCGTATTGGGTGCTGGTCATGTGAGCCGAGCGATTACAGATTTACTGTTATTCATTGGCTGTCGTGTCACTGTTGTAGATGACCGTCCAGAATATGTAGTCCCTGAATTCTTTGATGAACGTGTTACACGTAAATGCTTGCCTTTAGAAAACTTCAAGAATGATTTACCTCTTGATGAGTATAATGGTTTTATCATCGTAACGCGTGCTCATGAGTACGATAATGTATGCTTAGAACAACTGCGCGATTATTTGCCAACCTATATGGGTGTTATGGGCAGTCAAAAGCGCATTCATTATGCATTTGAAGTATTGCGTGAGCAAGGTTGGACGCAAGAGGAGTTAGATATGGTATATGCACCAATCGGTCTAGATTTAGGTGCTCAAACTCCAGAGGAGATTGCATTATCTATTGTTAGTGAATATTTGGCAGTGGTGCGTGGTAAAAAAGGCGGCTCATTGCGGAAAGGTAGAGTGAGCCATGAATCGTGAGTTTATTGAATATCTTAGTGAACGTAAAAACGAAACATTAGCTGTTGCTACTATTTTGTATACTCGTGGATCTACACCTCGTAAAGCTGGTACATCTATGGTGGTATTCCCAGATGGTTCCATCTTTGGTACTATCGGTGGTGGCCGTGCAGAAAATGAAATCCGTCTCAGTGCAGTTGATTCTTTGAATAAAAAAGAAGCACATCGTCGAATCGACGTCTTAC
>URZS01000170.1 GCA_900552445.1 uncultured Veillonella sp.
GGCGACCACCGAGATCTACACTCTTTCCCTACACGACGCTCTTCCGATCTTCTGTTTGTCCTTATGATTGTCCCGATGCATGTGGGCTAATTGTAAGTGTTGAAAATAATAAGGTAGTATCTGTTCGTGGTAACAAAGATCATGCTTTTACCCGTGGCACATTATGTCCTAAAATGGTGCACTACGAAAAGGTTATCCATTCTCCATTGCGTTTAGAATATCCTATGAAACGCATTGGTAAAAAAGGTGTTGGTGAAGACCAATATGTACGTATTAGCTGGGATGAGGCGCTAGATACAATAGTAAATAATTTCAAGCACACTATAGATACTTATGGTAGTGAAAGTATTTTACGTTATTCCTACGCCGGAACAATGGGCATCATTCAAAGTCCTGCAGCAGATTATTTCTTCCGTCGTATAGGTGCTACCGATCAAGATAGAGGAATTTGCTCGCCTGCGAAACAAGCGGGATTTCGCTCCGTTTATGGAGATACGTTGGCTATTAAACCGCAAGAGGCTCAGCATAGTGATTTAATTGTATTGTGGGGCATAAATGCAACGGCTACAGACCTTCATATCTTACATGATGTAAATATTGCTAAAAAGAGTGGGGCTCGAGTTTGGATTATTGATACCCATAAAACATATACCTTTAGTCAGGCTCATGAACAGCTTATTGTGAAACCCGGTAGTGATGGGGCGCTAGCATTAGGCATTCTTCATATCATTCACCATGATAGCTTGGCAGATTTAGATTTTATTAATCAACATGTACAAGGGTATGATCAGCTGGTAGAAGAAACGTTAATTGACTTCACACCAGAGAAAGCTTCTGAAATTTGTGGTGTTTCTGTCGAGCGTATGACTGAGTTTGCTCACGCTTATGCTAAAGCTAAGGCTCCATTTATTCGTCTTGGTAGTGGTTTGTCTCGCTACGGCAATGGTGCTATGACATGTCGTGCTATTAATGCTTTGCCCGCTGTTGTAGGAGCGTGGCAGCACCTTGGTGGTGGTCTATTATCAAGTGCTAGCGGTAGTAAATTCGTCGGTAAAGATGTAATGCAACAGGTTCACGTTCATGCGCCAGCTAAACGATTGATGCCGATGATTAAACTTGGTGAAATGCTTACAAACCCTGAAGGAACTAAGGTTCATAGTTTATATATCTTCTCTTCAAATCCTGCTATCACAGCGCCTGACCAGAATGTTGTACGTCGCGGTTTAATGCGCGATGACCTATTCACTGTGGTACATGAGCGTTTCTTTACGGATACTTGTAAGTATGCTGATATTATTTTGCCTGCCACCACATCTTTAGAACATGATGATATTTACAATTCTTATGGGCACTATACGATTGGCACGGGTTATAAAGTGATTGAACCAATCGGTGAATCTCGATCCAATTGGCAAGTCATTGCAGAATTAGCGAAGCGAATGGGCTTGAAAGATGAGTTCTTTACTCTTAGCGAGCGAGAGCTGATAGACCAAATTGTGCGCACTTCTAATCGTATATCTAAAGAAGACCAAGATTTGATTCTTAGTGGTGAACCGGTAGAGATGACTATGCCTGAAAATTATAAGATGGACTTTAAAACACCATCTGGTAAAATTGAGCTTTATAATCCTCACGATATAGAGCCCCTCATTCGATATATGCCACCATATGGTGATAATGCACCGTTCTGGCTTATCAATGGTAATGATATTCGTATTTTGGATTCTAGCTTTTGCGAGTTAGACTTTGATGACTCAGAATTGATGAAACTTCGTATCCATCCAGAAGATGCAAAATCATATGACATTACTAATGGTTCTGACGTAGAAATTTATAACGACCGTGGTCGCGTTAAAATTAAAGCGTATTATGATGATGAGGTGCAACAGGGGACATTAGTCACGCTTGGTGTATGGTGGCAATCACAATCTAGTGACCCTGAAGTCGGTATCAATGCACTTATGGCAGATCGCCCTACCGATCAAGGTTGGGGTAGTACTTTTTATGATGTACAAGTTCATATAAGAAAACTTTCCTAGTTAAGTCTCTTTACTTATGGGAATAATGCTATACTGATATGGAATAGTAAGAATATTTTTCTTGCATACCCAACCCCCTTTGGATTATAATAGTAACATTATTTTTAATATAACCTAAAGGGGGTTACATTTATGAATGGTAACGACAATTTGTCGACCCGTGCCTATTTGGCCATAGGCATGATGTTATTCGCCCTATTCTTTGGGGCAGGGAATTTGATCTTCCCAGCGGCCTTAGGTCAACAAGCTGGTAGTAATGTAGGTTGGGCTTTGCTCGGCTTCGTATTAACAGGTGTAGGCCTTCCACTTTTAGGTGTGGCAGCGATGGGTTACTCCTCCTGTAAAGACGTTGAAGAACTTGCAAGCCGTGTTCATCCGATTTATGGTTTGTTGTACACAATTTCTCTTTACTTGAGTATCGGTCCAATGTTTGCGACGCCACGTACTGGTACTGTAGCTTATGAAATTGCAATTAAACCTTTCACAGAAGGTTTAAGCATGAATATGGAACCAATTTTCTTGGCATTATTCTTTGGTGTTTCTTTGTGGTTATCCATTAGTCCACAAAAGCTTGTTAATCGTATTGGTAATATTTTGACACCAGCATTGCTACTTGTAATTCTGTTGTTAATTATTAAATCCTTTATGACTCCACTAGGCGGCTATGCAGTGCCACAACCTGCTTATGGTGATGCACCAACAGCTGTGTTGCAAGGTTTCTTGGACGGCTATAACACGATGGATGCGTTGGCTTCCGTAGTGTTTGCTATTCTTGTAATCGACTTTGTACGTCTCAGTGGCGCTACATCTCGTGCGGTAATTACAAAAACCGTAATGGAAGTAGGCGCTATTGCGGTAGCTCTTCTCGGTATTGTTTATGTATTTATTGCTAACATCGGTGCTACTAGTGTTGAACGCTTTGGTTTGTTCGATACAGGTGCTCCTGTGTTGTCCGTAAGTGCGAACTACTTGTTCGGTGGGTTCGGTCAAATTATCTTGGCTATCATTGTTCTTCTAGCTTGCTTGTCTACAAGTATTGGTCTTATCACTTCTTGTGGTACGTACTTCCACAAGTTGACACCGAAGATTAGCTATAAATTATACGTAGTAATCTTCTCTGTAGCAGCATTTGGTCTTAGCATGTTCGGTTTGAAAACAATCATCAGCGCAGCAATTCCAGTGTTGATGCTCTTGTATCCGTTGACTATCGTAATCATCTTGTTGGCTCTTCTTCATAATGTATTCGGTGGTCGTCGTTGCGTATATGCATGGACAATGGCTTTCACAATGATCTCTGCCCTTATGACTGGTCTTGAAACTGCAGGTATTGCACCTGATACATTGGAACAGCTCTTTACTCAATACATTCCATTCCAGGCTGCTGGCATGGGCTGGGTGAGCTTTGCGGTATTAGGCTTCATTGTAGGCCTTATCCATAAAGGTCTTGTGTCCGAAAATAAATAATAACAGTAAAGGTTCTATGC
>URZS01000171.1 GCA_900552445.1 uncultured Veillonella sp.
CAGCATAAAGAATATGAAGGGATTTACAAAGGATATCGTAAATCCTACGGCTTTGTTATCATGCTCGATGATGAAGATATTTATGTGGCTGAACAAAATAAAGGCACTGCTATGCATAATGACAAGGTGCGTGTTCGCGTAGTGCCATCTGACTATACAAAACATAAACGAGAAGGTATTATTGTTGATGTTATTGAGCGTGCTAATGAAACTGTAGTTGGCACCTATGATAGACAACAACACTTTGGCTTTGTTGTGCCTGATGATGAACGTATCGGTACAGATATATTTGTAGATTTAAAAAATACTTTAGATGCTCGTAGTGGCGCTAAAGTATTAGTTAAAATTACAAAATGGCCTGAAGGCGATAAAAAGCCAGAAGGTATTATAACAGAAGTTCTAGGCTATAAAGGCGATGTGGGCCTTGATATTAACTGCATCATGGCGAATCATAAGATTCCTTTTGCTTTTCCTGATGAGGTTATTAAGGCTAGTGAGAAAATCGATACTGTTATCCATGAAGACCCAAAACGTTGGGACCTTCGAGATTTACAAATGGTTACTATTGATGGTGAGGATGCAAAAGATCTTGATGATGCTGTGAGTGGTCGTAAATTACCGAATGGTAATTACGAATTAGGCGTACATATTGCTGACGTAAGCCAATATGTAACATCTGGGCAGCCTATCGATAATGAGGCCTATAAGCGGGGGACATCTGTTTATTTAGTAGACCGTGTAGTACCGATGTTACCTGAGGTATTATCAAACGGTATTTGTAGCTTAAATGCTCATGAAGACCGTTATGCTATGACCTGTATGATGGAAATTGATGATTCTGGTACTGTCGTTAATTATCGTATTAGACCATCTATTATTCATGTTGGACGACGTTGTAGCTATAAAGAAGTATATAAAGCACTGGAAGAAAATATCATTCCTGATGATTTACAAGACTTTATGCCTATGTTAAGGGATTTGGCAGAGATTTCTAAGGTTTTAAATCGCATGCGCCGTCGTAGAGGTGCTTTAGACTTTGATTTTCCTGAATATAAGGTTTTGCTTGACCAGGATGGTACACCGTTGCGTATTGTTAAACGGGATCGCACAATGGCAGAGCGCCTTATCGAAGAATGTATGCTAATCGCCAATGAAACGGTAGCGACTCACTTAAAGAATACACATCGCACTTCGGTATATCGTATTCATGAAAGTCCAAGTGAAGAAAAGTTAGATTTATTCCAAAAGGTATTAAATTACTTAGGTCAAAATCTTGTTCTTAGTGCAGAGGGTGTAACACCTCGTGATTTCCAAAAAATCTTAGATGCAGTGAAGGGGCAGGATATCGAGCAAGTAGCTCAAATTATGACTTTACGATCTATGCAACAAGCAAAATACAGCATAGAAAATGCAGGTCACTTTGGTTTGGCATCTTCATGTTATACGCATTTTACATCTCCCATCCGACGTTACCCGGATTTGATGGTTCATCGTCTTTTAAAAGCAGATATGCATTGGAAAAATGGATATTCCAAGCGAGATGTAGAGGATGCTTTTTTAGCTGGTGCTGTTGAACATTCCTCTATTCAAGAGCAAGTGGCAACAGAGGCTGAACGAGAAACTACAGACCTTAAAAAGACTCAATATATGGTTCCATTCGTTGGCGAAGTCTTTGAAGGCAGTATTGCAAGTATTACATCCTTTGGTATGTTTGTTGAGTTAGAAAACGGTATCGATGGCCTCGTGCATATTAGCATGATGAACGATGATTACTATTTCTTTGACGAAGAACATTTTGTTCTCGTTGGCAAACGTACAGGTAAAACATATCATCTTGGTGATAAGGTTACTGTTACCCTTGTAAAAGCCGATGTAGAAAAGAAACAAATTGACTTTGTTCTAGGTGAAGTAGATAACTTGATGGCTATCCAAGAACAATTGCGCAATGGTTCCGATTATGCTTCTAGTCGAGATAGCTTTGGTAGTCGTAAAGATCGTAAATCTTCTAGTAAGAAAGGCAGAAAGTCTTCTAGAAGAGATGATTCAAAATCAAGTCGCTCTAGATATGATGCTTTCAGTAAAAAATCTGGAAAAGGCAAATCAAGCCGTAAGAAGTCGAATAAATCTACAAAACGTAGTCAATCTAAGAAATCTAAAAGTAAACGTAAACGATAGAGGTAAATATGGCAAAGAAATCAAGTCCATCCCTTATTGCTGACAATCGTAAAGCGCGTCATGATTTTCATATTCATGAAACCTATGAAGCAGGTATTGCTTTAACAGGTACTGAAATTAAATCTATCCGTCAAGGTAAGCTTAATCTGAAAGATAGTTTTTGTCGTATAGATAAAGGGGAAATTTTGTTGTATGGCGTTCATATTAGTCCCTATGAACAAGGCAACCGTTTTAATCATGAGCCAGAGCGTACACGTAAATTGTTGATGCATAAATCTGAAATCAATAAATTACACGCTCAAGTTAAAGAAAAGGGCTTCTCCTTAGTGCCACTTAACTTCCATTTTAGCCATGGCTATGTGAAGGTTACAGTAGGCCTTGTAACAGGTAAGAAGTTATACGATAAACGTCAAGATATGGCAGAACGCGATGCTAAGCGTGACATTGCTAAACGAATTAAAGAGCAGCAAAAATATTAAACTAAAAGGAATCGAGTCATTAGTACTCGATTCTTTTTTAGTTAGAACATACTTTGTACTTTTAAGGTGCTACATATTTAGATGTGTGTTGTTATTTATTTGTTAACTTAATCACAATTTTAAGTTGATAAAAATACATGTAGAATTTATAATGTAAACAAGAAGAGGTGTTTGTAGTTAACATTATCTAAGTAGAGGAGAAAACCATGAATCAGAACATTCGGTACATTACAGAAATTGCCATCTTAACAGCTATGATTACAGTATTAGGGGCTATCAAAATACCTAATATTATTCCTGGTATAGAGTTTCAATTATCTGCGCCCTTAGCGGTAGCTATATGTGCCGTGTTTGGTTTCAAAAAATATATTATCAGTGGTTGTTTGTCTAGCTTAATTGGCTTGGCGCTAGGTACGCAATCTATTTTAAACGTTATGATTGCTATGCAATTTAGACTTATCGTAGGTCTTATCCTATGGATGTGCCAAAACCATATGATTGGCATTATGATTTCCGGTCCAATTGCATCTGCTTTGGCACGTTTATCTTTGTCCTTGTATATTGGCAAGGCTGCTTTACCAATGATTGCCTTAGCCGTTCCAGGTATGATTTTCACTGTTATTATGGCACCTGTATTTGTGAAAGTATTCCGTAAAATTCACAGCCAAGTACCGCAAAATGATCTTGTAAAAGGCAAGGTGTCATAATGGCTGAATTATATAGTGTACGCATGCGTGCAGCTCAAGGTGGTCCCCATGAAAAAGGGGGCCACCATATTTCTGGAGCAGAGCGTATTGTGAAATTAGAAGAAGTAGGGGCCATAGCTCAATCGTT
>URZS01000172.1 GCA_900552445.1 uncultured Veillonella sp.
ATGTAGCTGTTTAAATATATTAACTATTATTTTGTTATTTGCTAAATTGCATTCGTCTTATGATAGCCCGAATATTTTTAATGACTAACACCACTAGCAAGATTCCTACCGATGTTAGAGATACAAAGCCACCAGGAGCCACATTGAGATAGTAAGATCCGAATAGACCAATAATCATAGCAAGTAAACTAAATCCAATGGAACATAGTAAAGTCGTTCTAAATCCTTTTTCTAGTTGTAGTGCTGATGCAACGGGCAGAGCAATCATGGCACTTAATACGAGGACGCCAACGATTTTAATGGAAATAGATACGGCGGCAGCCATTAGGATGGCAAAGATATAGTTAATAAAGTCTACCTTAACACCGGCTACGCGAGCTGCTTCTTCATCGTAAGCAATATAGAGTAAGGAGTTATACAAGAAGTATAGCGTTAATACTGATAAAATAGTAAGCACCGCAATGCTTATCATATCTGCCGTATTTACTGTTAAAATGCTACCGAAGAAAAATACATTAGCATTAGCTTTCAACTTGCCTGAACTAATGAGAGTAATAGCAGTACCAATACTGAGGGATAAAATAATGGTAAGAATCAAATCGAGATGATGAGAGAAGTATTTTCGCAAGAACTCGATGAGGGCACCGCAGATGGCGGTAAAGATAAATGCTCCTAGAATAGGATTTGTATTTGTTAATAGACCTAATGTAATCCCTGCAAGAGACGCATGGCTCATGGTATCGCCAATCATACTAGAGCGACGCAATACCATGAAAATACCGATACATGGGCACAATAGGGAAATGCAGATGGCTACGAAGAAGGCATTTTGCATAAAGTCATAACTAAACATGGCGCACCTCCTCAGTTGTAGTATCATCGGCCTGAGCCTGAGCCTGAGCCTGAGCCTGAGCCTGAGCCTGAGCCTGAATTGTCACATCTGTGAAGCAGGAACAATTTTCGTGATCTACAGGGTTACGACCTGTATTATGCATGATTTCGCAGGCATATTGCTCAGGTGAGCAAAGGTGGCCGTGACCATTTGTGATATGGTAGATATTGGTAGAATTAGCAATCGCCATTTCAAGGTTGTGTTCAACAGAGATTATCGTAATATGATGCTTTTGGTTTAACTCGCATAGAAGAGCGTAGATGCCTTCCTGGCTTTTTCTATCGATGCCTGTGGATGGTTCGTCAAGGATGATGAGGTCAGGACTACCGATGAGGGCACGGGCGATGGATACACGCTGTGCTTGGCCACCTGATAACTTGCTGATGAGGCGGTCTTTAAATTCCGTCATATTCGTAAGCTCTAATACACGATTAACTTCGTTTTTATCTTTAATTTTTAAAAGCTTGCGATAGGAATCGAGGATTTCTTTTACCGTAATAGGAAAGCCTGCATGGGAGAAATCATTTTTCTGTGATACATAGCGAATATTATTTGTATTCCGTTTGATAGAGCCTTTTACAGGGGTAAGAAAACCCAAAATGAGACGGAGTAAAGTACTTTTACCACATCCATTATCTCCAACAATGGATATATAGTCACCGCTGTGAATATGTAGATTTAGGTCGTTCAACACGTAAGGTGGCTGACCTTGATAGGAAAAATAAAGATGTTCAATAGATAGCATATAAAAACCACATTTCTAATTGACAAAATTCTTAGTAAGTTTATACTATAACTATATTACAAATGCAACTGAGTCGCAACTGCAACTAAAGAATAGATAGTATTCTATGAAAGCATAGCGACCAGGATTTCACAAAGGAGGACTACGATGGTCAAGAAACTGGTTTTGTTAGTTGTAGGCATCATGATGGCCGCTTTATTTGTAGGCTGTGGCAATGATGCACCGAAGGAACAAGCAAGTAAGAAGATCCAAGTGGTAACAAGTTTTAATGCGATGGCTGAATTTGCAAAGGCTATTGGTGGTGATAAGGTAGAGGTGTCTACTATTATTCCAGATGGCGTTGAGCCTCATGATTTCGAGTTGAAACCAGAAAATATGAAACAACTGGCAACAGCTCAAGTATTCGTTTATAACGGTTTTGGTATGGAGCCTTGGGCAAAACAAGCTATCGAAGCAGCTAAAAATGATAAGCTCGTAACTGTTGTAGCTACTGAAGGCGTAGAAGCTATTAAAAATACTGATCCTGAAGAAATTAAGGAACATGGTGCAGAAGATCCTCATGCATGGTTATCTTTAAAAGACGCTAAAATTGAAGTGAAAAACATCAAAGATGCTCTTGTAAAAGCTGATCCAGCAAACAAGGCCTACTACGAAAAGAACTACACTGAATACGTTGGTAAACTAGATGCTATGATTAAAAAATATGAAGAGCAATTCGCTAAAGCTCCTCATAAAAACTTTGTTACAGGCCATGCGGCATTTGCTTACTTAAGCCGTGACTTTGGTTTGGAACAAAACAGCGTAGAAGATGTATTTGCTGAAGGTGAACCAAACGCAGCACAATTAGCTAAACTCATCGAATATGTTAAAGAAAATAACATCAAAACTATCTTTGCAGAAGAAATGGCTAGCCCAGAAGTATCTAAAACTTTGGCAAAAGAAGTTGGTGCTAAGGTAGAAACTATTTATACTATTGAAAGTAAAGAAGACGACAAAACATACCTACAACGTATGGACGAAAACCTTGCAAAAATTCTTGAATCTTTGAAATAAGATAAATGAAAAGTAGCCCTAAAATGATATGTACTCCTTTTACTGGATAACTAGAAAATGCGGTACATATCAAAAGGGCTGCTTTTTTATTTTGTCTGCCAGGTTAGTTTCAACTAAAGTGTAATGAATATAGTATAATATATATTACGAGATAAAATAAAAAGGAGGTCCAATATGGTTATCACTAATAAATTAGGCATTACTGATTCTCCTACTTTGGCTAGGGAAGAAGAGCGGATAAGTAAAAAGGCTGCGGCTAGATTGTTTGAGCAGAACCTACTTAATAACATGCCTAGTGGTACTTGGACTACATTACAAGACATCCATAAGGTATTATTTCAAGATATATATGATTTTGCTGGTGAGCTACGTACTGTAAATATTTCTAAAGGGAACTTCCGTTTCGTTCCTGTTATGTATCTATCTGAAGCTGTTAAAACTATTGAACGTATGCCACAAGATACATTTGATGAAATTGTAGAGAAGTATGTAGAAATGAATGTGGCTCATCCTTTTAGAGAGGGTAATGGACGTAGTATGCGTTTGTGGCTTGATCATATGCTTTGTGTTGAACTACAAAAAACTATTGATTGGAGTCAAATTGATAAGGAAAAATATTTATCTGCTATGGAGCGCAGCCCTGTAAATGATCTAGAAATTAAAGCTGTATTAGCGGAGGCGCTAACTGACGATATCAATAATCGGGAACTATTTATGAAGGGCCTTGACCATAGTTATTATTTTGAAGATCGGAAGAGCACACGTCTGAACTCCAGTCACGAGTGGATCTCGTA
>URZS01000173.1 GCA_900552445.1 uncultured Veillonella sp.
AGGTAGAAACAATAATTAAGTAATGCTTACACATTAAAAATTATATTTTGAAAGATGATTATCTATTATTAGGCAATCATCTTTTTTAGTTTGTATTCAGTTTAATTAGCATATTAATGCCTATAAAAATTGACAGATTTTAAATTAAGGTATACTATTTATGTGTAAAAGGTTTAATGTGTTGCACTAATTGACTAGGAGGTTCTCACATGAATCGCGAAACTGCATACGTACTTTGGTTTGATGAATTACAACGTGAAGATGTTAATTTAGTTGGTGGCAAGTCTTCTTCCTTAGGGGAATTGACGTCCTCCACTAATGTACCTGTTCCTTATGGCTTTGCCACAACTGCTCATGGTTATCGTGAGTTTATGAAAGCTACAGGTTTAGAAGATAAAATCCGCGCTGAGCTTGATGCGTTAGATGATGTAGAAAATTCTGCATTATTGCGCGAAGTGTGTGCTAAGATTCGCCGCATGATTTGTCAGGAAGAAATGCCACAAGCTTTGGCAGATGCTATCCGTCATGCTTATGAAGAACTTGGTAAAAAAGTAAACGAAGAAAATCCATTCGTAGCGGTTCGTTCTAGTGCAACAGCAGAAGACTTGCCAGATGCAAGTTTCGCAGGCCAACAAGATACATATTTAAATGTACGTGGTGCTGATGTAATCATCGAGAAAGTAAAAGAATGCTACGCATCTACTTTCACAGACCGTGCCACATATTACCGTGTAAAACAAGGTTTCGATCATATGACAGTAGCATTGAGTGCTGCCGTTCAAATGATGGTATTCTCTAAAGCCGCTGGTGTAATGTTCACTGTTGACCTTGTAACAGGCAACGATAACAACATCCTTATCGAAGGTTCTTGGGGCCTTGGTGAGTACGTTGTACAAGGTACAGTTACACCAGATAATTTCCATGTAGATAAAGCTAAAATGGAAATTACTGATCGCATGATTAATGACAAACATATCCGTTTAGTTCGTAAAGCTGATGGGGACTGCGTAGAAGAAGTTGTTCCAGCAGATGAAGCTAAAAAACAAGTTATTACAGATGCTCAAGTATTAGAGCTTGCTAAATATGCAAAAGCAATCGAAAAACATTATGGTTGCTACATGGATATGGAATGGGGCGTAGATGAGCGAGATGATAAGATTTGGATCTTACAAGCTCGTCCAGAAACAGTATGGTCTCGTAAAGAAAAAACAGAAACAACTGAAAAAGCTAACACTTTAGATACAGGCAATCGTGAAGTAGTAGTAAAAGGTTTGCCAGCCTCTCCTGGTAATGCAGCAGGTAAAGCTCATGTTATCATCAATCCTGAAGATATTGATGAATTCAAAGAAGGCGAAATCCTTGTCACTGCTATGACTGCTCCTGACTGGGTACCAGCTATGAAAAAGGCAAAAGCTATTGTTACTGATGCTGGTGGTATGACTTGTCATGCGTCCATCGTTAGCCGTGAGCTTGGTATTCCTTGTATCGTAGGTACTAAGAGCCGTAGCCATGAAGCAACAACATCCATTAAAGATGGTCAAATGATTACTGTTGATGCTACAAATGGTATCGTATACGATGGCGTATTAGAAGATATCGTTAAAAAGCCAGAAGCACAAGCTACTGCAGGCGTTGTTGCTGAATCTGTTCCTGTAACAGGCACTAAAATTTACATGAACTTAGGCGATCCTGATTTGGCTGAAAAACATGGTGTGTTGCCATGTGATGGCATTGGTCTAATGCGTGAAGAGTTCATTTGGACTACTTTCATTCACGAACATCCATTACACCTTATCGAAACAGGCCGCAGTGATTTTGCCGTAAATACATTAGCTGAAGGTATGCGTAAAGTGTGCCAAGCCTTAGCTCCTCGCCAAGTAGTAGTTCGCTTGAGCGACTTCAAATCTAGCGAATACCGCGATCTTAAAGGTGGCGACAAATACGAACCACATGAATCCAGTGCATTACTTGGCTGGCGTGGTGCTTCTCGTTACTATGATCCAAAATACACACCTGCTTTCAAATTAGAATTAGAAGCAATCAAAAAAGTACGCAATGAATTTGGTTTCAAAAACTTACAAGTTATGATTCCATTCTGCCGTACTGTAGAGGAAGCTGAATTAGTAACTAATTTAATGGCTCAAGAAGGTCTTGCTCGTAGTAAAGACTTCAAAGTATGGCTAATGGCTGAGATTCCATCCAACATCATCTTAGCTGATCAATTCAATAAATACGTAGATGGTTATTCCATCGGTTCTAACGACTTGACTATGCTCGTTCTCGGTTGTGACCGCGATAACGAAACAGTTCAACATATCTATGATGAACGTAATCTAGCAGTTCGCAGAGCAATTCGTCATCTCATTGAAGTGGCGCATAAAGATGGCAAAACTGTATCCATCTGTGGCCAAGCACCAAGCGTATACCCTGAACTTTGCGAATTCCTCGTGAAGAGCGGTATCGACTCCATTTCTGTTAACCCAGATGCGGTTGTGAGCACTAAGAAAATGGTGGCTCAAATCGAACAAAGAATTATGCTCGATGCTATGACTGGTCGTGGTCGTCAAGAATCTGACGAACTAAATTGGTAATAATATAGTTATGGTGAAAGAGGAGGCCCGTAGGTCTCCTCTTTTTCTGAATGGTAACTTAGGATATAATACAAACAGAGATGAAAGGGGGTTACCGTGTGAAACTGTCGAAACGACAAGAACAAATTGCTCAAATCGTTCGTGAAGAAGGACCTGTAACAGGCAGTGCTATTGCTGAACATTTAGAGGTTACACGATCTGCATTGCGTTCAGATTTATCTGTATTAACTATGTTAGGTGTGCTAGATGCGCGTCCCAATGTAGGTTATTACTATGTAGGGCTTTCAAAGGAAACACAAACGGCTGAGCGATTAAAGTCATTTCTGGTAAGTGATGTATTATCTCAAGCAGTCGTGGTTAGTGGGGAAACTAGTTTATATGACACGATTGTTACTATTTTTACAGAGGATGTAGGTACGATTTTAGTGTGTGATGATTCGTATCTAGTAGGCGTTGTATCTCGAAAAGATTTACTACGCGCCTCTATGGGACAAACAGATTCGCACGCCATGCCTATATCTATGATCATGACCCCTGTTAGTAAGGTTATAACTGTGGAGCCTACTGATACCTTAGTAGAGGCAGCACAGAAAATGATAGATTATGAAGTAGATTGTTTGCCTGTTGTGGTTCGCGAGGACGTAGGGAACAAGAAACGCTTAAAGGTTGTGGGCCGCGTGTCAAAAACGACGGTAGCAAAAGTATTTTTAGAATGTAGCATACATTGAGGTTGATAGAATGGCAGAAAAAATTATTTATGCAATATCGGATTCTCTAGGGGAAACCGCAGAGGCTGTAGCGCGAGCTACGGCGAGTCAATATGATAAGGAGCAAATTGAAATTGTCCGTGTTCCCTATATTGATAGTGAAAGCCAAATTGA
>URZS01000174.1 GCA_900552445.1 uncultured Veillonella sp.
AATGGTACATTTGTCCCCCACAAGCTAAATACAATGGTCGGAACCGCCATAGCAATGGTTAGAGTAGCCAACATTTTCATAACCATGTTGAGGTTATTAGAGATGATAGACGTGAAGGCGTTCATCATATTCATCAAGATATTGGAGTACATTTCAACCATTTCCATGGCCTGTTTATTCTCGATGATAACGTCCTCTAGTAAGTCCTCATCCTCTTCGTATATTTTGAGTAAATGTCTATAAGCGCTATGACCACGCAAGCGCAATAGACGATCCATAACTGTACCATTCGTGCGCAATGCAGAGGTAAAGTATGTCATGGATTTCTGTAATTCCAACAATTGGAAGAAGTCTTTATTTTTTGTGGTATGACGCAATTGAACTTCAATGTCGTCTGTACGACGGTTGATTTGTTGCAAGTAACGCAAGAACATAGTCGCTGTGCGGTACAAGATTTGGAACAAGAAACGCGTCTTTTTAAACGTATAGAACGTAGAAATCTGATTGGAAATGAACGGATACAATACTTCAGATTCTTCAAGGCACACCGTAATAAAGAAGTCCGGCGTCAAGAAGATACCAAGCGGCACTGTATCGTACATGTCGTTACCGCGAATAACTGGAATGTTGATAACAACGAAGATATAATTGTCCTCTAACTCTACGTGAGAACGTTCTTCCATATCGAGGGCGGTCTTTAAAACGTCCGTTGGAATTTCCGTCAAAATGTTGATAAGGGACAACTCATCGGGGTCTGGGTTCACCAAATTTACCCAAGAACCTTTTGTGGCATCTGATACAGTGCAGTCTGAAACTAACTCTTCTTCTATGTGTTTGTACACCGTGATCATGCTATCCCTCCTTCCAACGAATCTATAGTAATCATCTAATAAATTATATACTATTTTATAGCTATTATTCAATTCAATTGTGAAAGTTTTGTATATGTAGTACATACATATACAAATTTATGTCTATTTATGACGTACATATGTATATCCATTTAATTAGTTCTAATCAATAAAATAACCTCTACACTAGCTTTCACCAGTATAGAGGTTATTGTTGTATGATAATCTTTCAGATTAAAAGAATGTCAGTTGTTATATTTCCATCTTGTTATATTTCTATCTTGTTCTAAAAGATACTTTCACCATATTAACGGCGCAAGATACGAACAGAGTTCAAGATACAAAGGATGGATACGCCAGTATCACCAAATACGGCCCACCACATGGATGCATAGCCCATGAGACCAAGTGCCATGATAAGGATTTTTACAGCAATAGCGAATACTACGTTTTGCCATGCAACGCGCAACGTTGCTTTGGACAAGTCGAGGATATGTGCAATAGCAGTCAAGGACGGACGCATGAAT
Source organism: uncultured Veillonella sp. (assembly GCA_900552445.1). Taxonomy (GTDB): domain Bacteria; phylum Bacillota; class Negativicutes; order Veillonellales; family Veillonellaceae; genus Veillonella. The sequence continues at coordinate 1,379 of URZS01000174.1, forward strand.
ACAACGTCTGCCGCTTCGATAGCCGCATCAGCACCGCTACCCATCGCGCCACCCACATCAGCACCAGCAAGTACTGGAGCATCGTTGATGCCGTCCCCTACGAACATAGTTGGACCATATTCAGAGCGAATATCTTGTACTACGGATAATTTATCTTGTGGCAACAATTGAGCGCGAACAGCACTTACACCAGTTTCTTTAGCGATGTAATTTGCACTTGCTTCAGCATCACCTGTAAGCATAACAGTTTTAATACCTTGACCATTAAGATCAGCGATAGCCTCTGCGGAATCAGGACGCGCTTCATCGGCGATGATAATGCGACCAAGGTATACATTACCTTCTGCCACAAGAACTTCTGTACCGTATTCAGCAGGTTCTGTTGGATAGCCTTGAACCGCATAGCGTTCCATAAGACGACGGTTACCAACAAGAACTTGTTGACCATCAGCCATACCTACCATACCTTCGCCTGCCAACTCTTGAACGAAGTCGGAAGCCTCTACAGTAATGCCTTGTGCCTTTGCTTCAGACACGATGCTTGTTGCAATTGGATGCGTAGAAACGGCTTCGATAGCTGCTGCCATGGACAACAATTGAGCATTGCTCACATGGGAGCCTACAGTTTCTACGTTTTGTACTTTAAATTCACCAGATGTAATAGTACCAGTTTTATCAAGAGCTACTGCTTTCACATTAGCCAACGCCTCGATAACGCGACCACCTTTAAGCAAGATACCGTGTTTAGACGCATTGCCGATACCGGAGAAGAATGCAAGTGGCACGCTAAGCACCAATGCACATGGGCAAGAAATAACGAGGAATGTTAAGGCTGTGTAGATCCATTTATGCCATTCACCTGTAATAAGGGATGGAATGATAGCAACCACTAAGGAAAGGGCTACAACGATTGGTGTGTATACGCGAGCGAAACGCGTAATGAAGCGGTCGATTTTAGGTTTGGAAGATGCGGCATTTTCAACGGCATCAAGGATTTTAGTAACCATGGATTCTTCAAGAACCTTATCAACACGCATCGTAATGCGACCAGATTCATTGATGCAACCAGACATGAGTTGAGTGCCAGGTACTGCGCGAACTGGTACAGGCTCACCTGTTACAGGAGCTGTATTAACGCGAGTTTCACCTTCAAGAACTGTACCGTCAAGAGGAATCAAATCGCCAGGACGAACTTCGATAGTCGAGCCCACTTCAACCTTTTCAGGAGCCATAACTACGATTTCACCACCGCAGCATGTATCTACTACGCGTACCTCTTGTGGACGCATATCAACAGCATTCATGATTTCTGTACGGCTACGATCTGTGGCTTTATGTTCAAAGAACTCACCGATACGGTAGAACAAGATAACGCCTACTGCTTCAGGCAATGCATCGATAGCGATAGCGCCCAATGTCGCAATAGACATCAAGAAGTTTTCGTCAAATACTTGGCCCTTTAAAATATTACGACCTGCGATACGCAATACTGGGAACGCAAGAAGAATATAGGCAATATAGTAAATTGGAGTTTCGATAGACTCTGGTAAACCGATGGACGGAACAACTGTAGTCAATGCTTCGTAAGCCATGAACAATAGGCCTGCCACGATAACTGCAATTGTTACTGCATCACTGCCGTGATCGTGATCATGACCATGGTCATCCATAGCCGCTTTAGATTTACGCTCGTAATCAGCTACTGTTACGCCCTCTTCGATGGAGTCACAAATATCTTGAATATCGCGTTTTAACGCTTCACGGTCTTCCCATGCGCCAGTTAAACGCAATTGATGTGTTGCTACTGTGAAGTTAGCAGATTCAATACCATCCATTTTGCGGATGCGATCTTCAATTTTTGCTGCGCAGTTCGCACAGTTCAAGTCCTTCAGCAATAATGTTTCTTCCATGATATCTCCTTTGATAATAGTGAAAGTTCCTATCCTATATTGTAAGTTATTTTATTATCTGTTTCTAATACTTATTAGACATACCTTGTGCCATATCTTTTTAGATATGTTCTTAAACGTTTTTCATCAGATATTCTTTATATGAATATCTGTTCATATGTTTATTTTACAT
>URZS01000175.1 GCA_900552445.1 uncultured Veillonella sp.
ACCATTCTTGATGATATCTTTTACATCAGACAATTTTAACTCATTGAAAGTAGTAGGATGATTGTATTTATAAACTGGTTTGAAACCTACACCTAATTTGCCAGTGTAAACAGTCAATGCATTATTGTCCTCATCAACACGAGCAATATAGATTGTCTTATCTGTATCAACACCAATTAAGCGGAAACGCCCTGGTGGGTTGATAACACGCCAGCCACCTTCGATACCATTAAACATAAAGATATCGCCAGTTTTAACATTATCGTAGAAGAAGTTATCTTCATCGTAGAATACGCCAATATGACCGATATCAGTAGCTTGCATATATACACGACGTGTATCGTAGTTAGCATCTGTACGATAAATACGATATACATGCTCTTGAACTTTTACTTTCATATATACTACGTTTGTCGCTTCAGAGTACGCAGCATCTACGATTTTACTACCTTTTGGTAAGTCTTCAAGCTTGGTATCTACTTCATGGTCTGGATCATCCGCATTGAGACGAGCCATAACAACATCGCGAGAGTCATATAAGCCCATGATGGCATAGTTACGGTCAGGCATCCAGTTGAAATAACTAATAGAACGCCCTTTCAAATCTATCGTCGTAGGCTTACTTTCATTAGCCTTGTAGATTTTTAAAGAGTTTTCTGTAACAACCGCCATAAATTGACGGTCATAGGATACATATTTAGTACCTTCCTTTACATCAGGGAAGTTTTTAGTATCATCTTTTGACGCACCTGCTACGTTAAATTCCGTAGTCGGTGCAAACATATATTGATCAAGGTATAAGTATATACCACCTTGCAGAAGAATACCTACCGCAAAGGCGCTCAGTACACGCGTAAAAGGTTTCATTTGTCCTCCTATTTCACGATAAACGCCGTTGGGATCATGCGTTCCCCTAACAAATCGGCTGGTTTGTTCACCACTTTACCATTGAGGTATAAGGTAGAACTAGAACCACCATCTAAATTCGCAGCAATGTAGCAACCTTTTTCAAAGAGAATATCTTGTACATCACGCAAGGTAGCACCAATGGAGTACCCAGGTTGACGACCATCGATTACGAGAAATAATACTGTACCATCTTTCTTTTGACCGATAGCAGTACGTGGGCCTACGCCCCAGCCACCATCACCTTCAGTAATCATCTTCTTACCATCCACGATAAGAGGCGGACCAAAGGTAATACCTTCCATAGCTTTCATATCACTAAGTTGAGTTTTATCGTAGTTACCAGCGATTAGGTTACCAGATTTAGAGAAGCCCACAAAATCTACATCTTCATCAGGACCTACATCCTTACCGATAATGTACTCACCTTCATGCAAAATAAAACCATAAGGCAAACGACCTGTACCAGTACCATTAGGATCATGGAAACCACCGCCGTTGATAGCAGCTACCGCATTATTCATTTTAGCAATATTACTTGTAGTATCGCCCTTTTCTTGAATGTTAGCCGCTGTACCTACTTGGATACGACGAGGATCTGGAATTTCTAAGATATAGCCTACATAACGAGCAGACTGAATTTTTTCAAGGTTCAAAGACTTGTCTTCACGTGCATTAAACTTGAATAAATCTTGGCTTTTAACAACCCCAACAGTCCCCAAAATAGATTGCAGTTCTTCTTCATTGAACAACCACGTAATGTAATGAGGATGACGAGATTGTAAAATAGCACCAATAACGGCGCGTTTTACATTATTAAATGGTCCAAAGAGCACCACGAATGGTGAGGTCACAACGGTAAATAAGAACACCATGATGATGAACTTTACCCAATTCTTTTTGAACAATGTATTTCTCCTTATAAATCAGTGAAATGCTCGGTGCTAATGCGTTCTTCAAAATGCTTGATATCTACCGCATTACCTACCCAAACACGCAAAATGTTATATGGATTATCACCGGTATGAGCCCAGCCAGATTTCATAGCCATCCCCATTTTTATACCAGCCTTTTTAGATGCTGAGTCGATGAATTCATTTTTATCTCCATATGGATAGCAGAACCAAGGATTATCCTTGATACCCACCTCTTTAGCCAATGCTTCTTGAGCCTTTGTGATATTTTCAATTTGTTTCTCTTCAGATAATTGGCCCATTTCTACATGTTGAAAACCATGGTTAGAAATAGTGATGCCATTTTTGTGCATTTCACGCACTTGATCCCAAGTTAAACGCGTTCCAATATCGCCAGGATTAATAAATACAGTGGCTGGGAATCCATACTCTTTCATGAGTGGATATACGATTGTATATGTATCTGCATAGCCGTCATCAAAGGTTAAAACAACTGGTTTTTCAGGCACTGCAGCACCATTTACAACGTATTCATACAATTGGTCCATCGTCAATGGATTATAGCCATTATCCTTGAGGAATTTCATTTGTTCTCGGAACAAATCCTCTCGAATAACCGCATCATTATCTTTATCGTCGCCGATTTTATGATACATAAGAACAGGAATGCCCGATGGATGTACCATCTTAACTTCTTTTACTGGTGGCGCTGAACTAGATGGCTCTGTTTTTTGTGAAAGCAATCCACAACCTGCCACAAGCATTGCCATGGCCACAACTAATAGTGTTACTAACGGAATCCGTTTCATAGGTCCTCCTCTATCAGAACACAATTATATACAGAATATTATAACATTTCTATGAAGAATAGTAAAAACTCCACTCCATATACGTATAGCTAAAACAGATGATTTATACTCTAAAACAAATGATTTACAACCTAAAAAGATATATTCTCTAAAATACCTTGAACTAAAAAGATGTATCCGCCAAAACACCTTTAATAATACTTCATGTTGTAATCTAGAATGGAATGCTTTAATATTCTAATTATAATACAAATCACTACAATTATTCACTACAACTATACGCTTCTAATCGATAAAGGATTTGCCATGAAAAAACGCTTAACCCTCTTACAAATGGACGTTCACGTAAATGACGTAGAATACAACTACAATCGCGTTCAAGAGTTACTCACTCAATCACTTACAGAAAATCCTGATATTATTGTTTTACCGGAAACTTGGAATACAGGCTTTCACCCATCAGATGATTTAATTACGATTGCCGACAGAAATGGGGAAAGAACAAAATCATTGCTCACCGCCTTTGCAAAGGAGCACAAGGTGAATATCGTAGGCGGCTCTGTTGCTGTGGCGAAAGATGATTTGGTATTCAATACATCCTATGCTTACAACCGTGAAGGTAAGCTCGTAGGTGAATATTCCAAAATGCACGGTTTTAGCCCCGCTAAAGAAGACAAATACTTTGCTGGCGGTACTCATACGACTCATTTTGAACTCGACGGAATCCCTTGTAGCACGGTCATCTGTTACGACATTCGTTTTCCTGAGCTAGTGAGAATGGCTGCATTACCAGGTACTGAACTCTTATTCGTACCCGCCCAATGGCC
>URZS01000176.1 GCA_900552445.1 uncultured Veillonella sp.
ATTTTGTTATAATCATACTGTTATTTAAAAATCATTGTTCTATATTCTTTATTAAGGAGATTGTATATGAAAGGTATTACTAAACGCGCAATTCTTGCTGCTTGTGTTGGTGCAGCAATGCTTATTTCTGCAGGTTGTGGTTCCAATCAAAATGCTCAGCCTACACAATTGACATATAATGGTTCCTCCACATTGGCACCAGTTATTTCTAAAATCGCTACAGATTTCACAGAGAAAAATAAAACTTGGAATCATGTAGATAGCTCTTTACCAGATAAAGATATTACTATTTATGTATCTTCTGGTGGTTCTGGCACTGGCATTAAAGCCGTTATCGACGGCACTGCTAACTTTGGTTTAGTAGCTCGCGAAGTGAAAGACAGCGAAAAAGCAAAAATCAAAGATTACAACGAAATTAAAGTAGGTATTGATGCCTTAACAATCGCAGTAAATCCAGAAAATCCTTTATATGCTATAAAAGATAACCTTACTAAAGAAGAAATCATTAAAATCTTCTCTGGTGAGTACAAAACTTGGAATCAAGTAGATCCATCCTTGCCTAATCAAGAAATTATCGTAGTGACACGTGACCTTGGCGGCGGTGCTCATGAAGTATTCCAACAAAAAATCATGGGTTCTGTAGAGGTAACTAAAGACGCGATTCAAGCTCCATCCATGGGTGCCCTTGTAACTAAAGTTAAAGAAAATCCATATGCTATTGGTTACGCATCTTATGGCATGTTGATTCAAAACAAAGGCCAAATCGTTGCATTCAAAGTTAATGGTGTAGCACCAACAGATGAAACGATTACTGATGGTTCTTATATAATTCAACGTCCACTTCTTATCGTAGGTAAAGGTAATATGGGCGGCGTAGCAGACGCTTTCACAAAATACTTGAAGTCTGAAGAAGGCCGTAAAGTTATTCATAAAATGGGCTTTGTTCCTGTAAACTAATCAGATAGAATAAAAGCAAGGCTGCGGCCTTGCTTTTTTCTTATGAAAGGAGAGTCTATGCATTTATCAGATCGCTTTACATCTGGCATAGTACCGATTATGGCGGTGTCTGTTCTCGCCTTATATATAGGGCTCGTCCTCTATATGGCGATAGAGGCGTGGCCCGCCTTGATACATATGTCTTGGTTAGATATTATAACCGGTACAGTCTGGAAACCTATGGCAGAAAGTCCTGTATTAGGTCTGGCCTATATTATTTCTGCTAGCCTCTATGTATCGCTGTTATCTTTAGTATGGGCGTTGCCCTTGGGGATTGGTACCTCTGTAGGCTTGAGTCTAGGCGTATCGCCACGTATTCGCCAATTTTGTTTATCTACTATAGATATGATTGCCGGTATACCTTCTGTTATTGTTGGTTTTATTGGCCTTGCCGTAGTGGTTCCGGCCATTCAATCGATGTTTTCTTTATCTACTGGTGAGTCTATTTTATCGGCTAGTCTCGTATTAGCCTTTATGATTTTGCCCTATATTGTGACTCACTGTACAGAATCTATCGAAACCTATCGTCAGCGCTATGAAGAAACAGCTTTGGGCCTTGGCATATCGCCGTGGCATACTATGAAAGCTATAGTATTACCTAGTGCTAAAGGTTCCATCATTCTTAGTTCTGTTCTAGCCTTCTCCCGTGCTATGGGGGAGACCATGGCCGTAATGATGGTTGTCGGTAATGCGCCCATATTACCTAACTTATTAGGTAAGGCTGAGCCGATTCCATCTCTTATTGCCCTTGAAATGGGTAGTGTAGAGTACAATAGCTTGCATTATAGCGGTTTATATGTAGCGGCTTTAGTATTGCTAATGATTTTAATACTGACTAATGTTCTAGTCTATATGTATTCCTGGAAAACTAGAAAGGACGGTCATCATGAAGTTATCTAATCTTGTATTAGCTACCTGGGCTTATGGCAGTCTAGTCCTAGTTATGGCAATACTCATCGCTGCTTGCGGCTATATTGTGTATCATGGTGGACCCTTAATAACCGTTGATTTCCTCTGGCTCTACCCAGCGGGTATGCCTCTCGGTGTAGAAGGGGGCATATTCCCTGCCATAATCGGCAGTATTTTAGAGGGCCTATTAACGGCTTCTATGGCGGCTATTGTCAGTATTCCTTGTGCTCTTTACATGGTATATGGCAATATTTCTCGTTGGAAATCAGAATGCTTCTTGTTCACGCTACGCTGTATGTCCGGATTGCCATCTGTATTGATTGGCTTGTTCGGTTACAGTGTGCTGATTTTATATTTAGGTATTGATAAAAGCTTATTATCTGCGTCGATTACGTTAACGGTAATGGTTATACCTTTTATTACGTTGCGCCTTGTGAAAGTATTCCACGAGTTTCCTCGTGAAACGTATGAGGCCGCTCTCAATATGGGGCTTTCACCAAGTTATATATGGATGCATATGGTCATACCTAGTTCCATGCGCGACGGATTGAGCGCTATAGCCCTTGGGGCGGCTTATGCGATGGGGGCTACCGCACCGATTATGTACACTGGCGCCGTATTATATACGCGGTCCATACCGAATATAACAGATCCGTTTATGGCCTTGCCATATCATTTGTACATTTTAGTCAACGAAGGTTATTCAGTAGATTTAGCCTATGCTACAGCCTTCGTGTTGATGGTTATATTGCTTTGTATTAATATCATTTGTCGCTGGATAGGAGGGCGGTCTTGATGAGCATCATATTAGATATTAAAAATATAGAGGTGTCCATTGGTGAGCAGCCTATTTTGCAACAGATTACCTTGCCTATTACAGAACATGCTATTACTGCTGTTATTGGGCCCTCTGGTTGTGGTAAAAGTACATTGCTAGCTACACTTAACGGTAGCTTACAGATACCTAAAAAAGTTACTAATGGACAAATTATTTACGATGGCCTATCTGTAGACTCAATGGATTCGCAAATGCTACGTCGCCAAATCGGTCTCATCGGACAACAACCGACCGTATTTCCTGGTACCATTGAAGATAATATGTTATTTGCTTTAAATTATTATAAAGAGTTATCTTCTGCAGATAGAAAGGCTAAAGCGATACAATGCTTAGAGCAGGCTGGATTGTATAGCGAAATCAATGGCGATATGAAGCGCTTGGCCAGTTCTTTATCTGGTGGTCAACAACAGCGCCTGTGTATTGCGCGAAGCTTGACCGTAGATCCTCGAGTAATGCTCTTTGATGAACCATGCTCTGCTTTAGATATAAGAAATAGCTTACATATTGAAGCTTTGCTAACAGAGTTAAAAGTAAAACAAACGATTGTCATTGTTACTCACAATTTACAACAAGCTAGACGCATTGCAGACTACACTGTATTTATGAACGATGGTCAAGTTGTAGAGTGGGGCGCTACAGAGCAAATATTCTAGATCGGAAGAGCGTCGTGTAGGGAAAGAGTGTAGATCTCGGTGGTCGCC
>URZS01000177.1 GCA_900552445.1 uncultured Veillonella sp.
GTAGTATATTAAACTATAGTAATAAAGCCCCTTGCGCCATGCAAAAGGGGCTTTATGTATGCCGATATTTAATAGTTGATGTGAGAGTCTTTTATCGATAAATCATGCAATATATGGTATAATTTTTATGTCAAAAGCTATTTTCTCTTAACCTTGGAGGGGTTATGACTAAAATTTTCACCAAATTAAGAGCTTTGGTGGATGAAGCATTATCTGATCGTGATACGGCGGTAAATAAGGAACCTATTGTAGAAAATACTCCTTTAGAAGAAGACTTGTTTGACCATCGTTTGCTATATATAGAAGAGGACACCATCAATCGTATGTTGCGTGCCGCTCTTCGCAATCATTGGTTCTTTTATGCTGTAACATTTGAGTTTGAGCCAAATAACCAAATATTCCTATCCATTATTACTAAATGGGGGAATGTGATTAATGTGGAATTCACCTTAGAGGATCTATGGTTTGATGATTATTCATCATCCTTTGCGATTCGCCTCGATACAAATAATATAGATACAGGTGGGTTTATTTTAAACTCCCTTTTACATTTAGTAGGTAATTGGTGCCTCAGCTTATTTGGCGTATTCTTTAATCCTATCGCATTAGGTGAAAAGGGTTCTACCGTACGCTTTGAGAAAAAAGGCATCATTCAATTTGACCTATTACCAAATACACAAGTAAAGAAATTTATACCGTTACCGGAACGCCATATTGGTAGTAATGGACCCGTTCTTTTAGGGAATCCTCGTACCAGTCAATCTGTATTGCAGCTTGATTACTATGCATTCCATGATCCAGTAGATACCTTTACGGTACCAGATGTGCCAACTCGTACTAGTTGGTTACGTTCTATCGATATTGCAGCGGTTCTCTTATTGCCAATTGGTGTATGGATTACCTTTATTATATTGCACCATTACTTGCCAACGGAAACGTTGGAGTTCTCATTCTCCACGTACTTCTTAATTTCCTTAGGGATTTTTATCATTTCCTTCTTGGTTATGAATATTCCTCGGTATTTGTACATGTATTTTGACTCTCGTAAACAGTGGCAAAGTGCGTTTGTACATAATAATATTAAGATTCAAATGCGCAAGCTCCATCGTCGCATCTTCATGCAGCAGGCTACGCTCACTTCTGACTGTGATGAGTGTACTGCTAATGAAAGCCAAGAGCGAATTAAACATTTGTTGTTACAAATTCGGGACAAGCGATTCCTTGCTAATCGACTTAAGATCGCCGATGATGATAGAGCTCGTAAACAAAAGGTTAAGTTTATCATCGCCTATATTGGTTGCACATTAATTGAGTTAATGTTGATCATGAACTAAATGGTTTTAACAACATAAGAAAGAAAAAACGTATCTCTTTAGAGATACGTTTTTTCTGTTTCATGATTAAATTTTCGGGTTATAGGACAAAACGTGTTGGTTTTATAGGCGATGGAGCCAGTAAATTACTGCTTCCATCGCCATTTTAAGTTCTTTTGATAAACTTAGAGGGTGGACAAAATGTGTTGGTAAAAAGTCCCAAACCCCTTGATTTTACTGGCTTCAATAAGGTTATATCTTCTTAGAAAATCGTGTTCTAAGTGGAGGGAATAATCATGCTGGTAAGATGTATAAATTGTGGATTTTCTTGTCAAAAATATGGGAAAACTAAAGCTGGATCACAACGATGGCATTGTAAGCAGTGTAACATCACCTTTACACAAACTATTGATAATACTACTAAATGTTTTCATCGATTTCTAAATTGGTTATTTAGTAAAGAAACACAACAGGACATGCCTGGGCAGGGCCGTACATTTCGTAGACAGATAGCTGATTTCTGGCAAATATGGCCTATGCCGCCCAAAATTGAAACCTCGAGAGATGTGGTTTTCGTTGATGGTATTTACTTAGCTAAAAAAGCTTGTATTTTGATCTGTTATGATGGTGAATATGTATTAGGGTGGTATTTATGTAGGTCAGAACAGTCTCGCTCATGGCAAGCTCTTATGCAGCGAATAGCGACACCCATTGTGGTCGTTTCTGATGGTGGACCTGGTCTTAGAAAAGCATTAAAAAAAGTTTGGCGTACCGCCAAGCTTCAACGTTGTATTGTTCATGCCGTATGGCAAGTACATCGTTACACTACTAGGCGGCCTAAGACATTAGCAGGCATTATGTTAAAAGATTTAGCAAGCGATTTATATAACGTAAAAACACAGGAAGATGCAAAAATATGGATTCAACGATTATTTAATTGGAGGGTGACTTTTAAAGAGTTTCTAAGTGAAATGACACGTGATAGTAATGATAATTTAAGAGCTACGCATGAACGATTACTAAAAGCCTATAACTCTCTAGTGGTATTAATTAATACAGAGACAATGTTTCGATATTTAGATGAAACATTGGTGTTGGATAAAGAATGTCCGAGGACTAATAACCCTATTGAAGGCGGAGTAAACGCACAACTCAGACGTTTATTGCGTTACCATCGAGGAATGTCTGTAGAAAAACGTATAAAAGCGGTCTTTTGGTGGTGTTATTTACACTCACCAAGACCGCTTTCTGCAAAAGAAATACTTAAGGTAATGCCAACTGATGCAAGTATTTCTAAAATATATAGTTCTATGAATGAAAGAGCCCAACTTCAAGGCATAATTCCAACTTGGGGGGATGCCATTTCTTGGGGTGATTTGCATAACTATGACAAATTATCTTTCAATGATTGGGATTAAAGTACCAACACGTTTTGTCCTATAACCCGCGATAACACTTTGTATGTACTCATATTGATCACCGCCAATCTCTAGAAGATTAGCAAAGGCTGGACCCATTTAGAGGCCTCAAGTTCAATATAGTGTTGTCAATTATAAAAGTAAATAGATTAGAGGTTCCTAATAGTCACCTAGGTGACCAATAGGAACCTCTTTCGATTTGTAATTAGTTCGGGGGCTTTTGGTTGTGATAATTCACTTACAATTTTTATTGTACTAGAATTAAGTATCAGTTATGCAGCCCTCGTTTGCCGTATATTTTTAAGATTATAGCAATCATTGTATTTAATACAAATAGAAGCGCAAAGCATATTAAGGCTGTAGTATATCCATATCCTGCCTCATGAAAGTATGACACGAGCATGGGCCCAACGATGCCTGCTAATCCCCAAGCAGTTAAAATGCGGCCGTGAATAGTGGAGAGTTGGCGTATACCATATAGATCCGCGAGATATGCTGGCATACAGGAGAAGCCACCACCATAGCAGGTGATAATGAGAAGGATTAAAATTTGGAATGTTAGGGCACTATTGGTTGTGGCGAGTAAATAGAATGCTATGATTTCTATAATAAAGAATAGTATATAAGTTTGTGCTCGACCAACGTAATCGGAGATAGTAGACCATACTATGCGACCTCCACCATTGAATATGCCGA
>URZS01000178.1 GCA_900552445.1 uncultured Veillonella sp.
GACGTTATCATCGAGAATAAACAGGCCATGGAAATGGTTGAAATGTACTCTAATATCTTGATGAACATGATGAACGCCTTCACGTCCATCATCTCAAACAACCTCAACATGGTTATGAAAATGTTGGCAACCTTAACGATTACTATGGCCGTGCCAACAATCATATTCAGCTTGTGGGGGACAAACGTACACTTGCCATTTGAAGATGATCCAAATGGGTTTGCCAAGGTAATCGGTATCTCGCTTATTTGCTCTGCTATCGCCATCTTTGGCATGTGGAAAAAAGATTTGTTCTAATCACTAAATACACATGAAAAAAGCTGGCTATGGGCCAGCTTTTTTGCTTGCTTACTATTACGTTATTGCTTATTATTAGACCAATCTGATATAATAGTACCGTTATGGAGAGGTGTCCGAGTGGTTTAAGGAGCTGGTCTTGAAAACCAGTGACTCCGCAAGGGGCCGTGGGTTCGAATCCCACCCTCTCCGCCATTCAATTTCAGATATTAATATACTTGGTAAGGCAATTGGAGCCCGTTCCTTGAATAGTAATATATAGAACCCTTTATCAAATTGATAGAGGGTTCTTTTGTGTTACCCGTCATGCTTTGTATTTGTAAAAATATTTCTATTTATAGTATGATAGTTTTATATGTTTTTATTCTGTAGAAAGGAGCTCGTATGAATCGACTTAGTTTCTCACGAACTCAGATTTTAATTCTCCTTAGCGTATGGCTCACGTTCTTGTTGAGTTTCGTAATGCGCTTATCTTGGTCTTCTGTTATGCCTATCCTCAACGAGGCTTTGCACTTTACTGCAAAGATGGGGGCACAGCATATTTCAGCCTTTTACTTTGGTTATGCCTTAACCGTATTACCAGGTGGTATCTTAGCCGACAAAATTGGTTATAGACGAACTATCTTGTTTAGCTTAATTGGTATGGCTGCTGTAACGGCTCTTATGAGTACTATTACAGACTATAACATGGCTTGGGGCTTGCGCTTCTTGTTAGGCGTTATGTCTGGTCCTGTACAAGCGTCTTGCTTGAGCGCTATCGGTGATCATTTTGGTCCTAACCAACGCGGTGCGGCTGTAGGTATCTTCATGAGCTGTACTTCCTTTGGTATTACTACGGTAAACCTTTATGCACCTTATGTAGCCACACATTACGGTTGGCAAACAGCGTTCCTTGCTACAGCTATCTTGCCGTTGGCAGTGCTGGTATTATGTTACTTCACGGTACGCAAGCCAAGTGCTGAAATCCTGGCACAACGCGAAGCAGAGGCTTCCGAGGCGGCGGCTAAGCTCGGCGTAGGTCAAACGTCCTTGAAAGAGAACTTAAAGCACATCCTTTCAAACCGCAATATTCGTTGTTTAGCAATTGCTGGCTTCTTTGCAACAGGTACAACTTGGGGCGTAACGCAATGGGCCAACTTGTACATGGTTAAACAATTAGGCGTAACTGCTATCTACGCAGGTCAAGTTATGAGTGTGTTCGGTACGGCCGCACTGATTGCAAAACCAACCATCGGTATCTTGTCCGATATTTTGCCAATCAAGAAAAACCATTTAGCGGCCCTTGTTATGTTCCTATTCGGTCCAGCTTTGATCTTATTCGCTAGCACATCCAATCCGAATATGCTCTTCATTACAGGGCCAATCCTCGGTATTGGTGCTTTCATGCACAGTGCCTTGACGAATGCTCTCGTTGTTCAATCCGCAGCACCTCATTTGCGCGGTACCACAGCGGGCTTCGTAAACTTGTTCAACCAAATCGGTGCCCTCTTGGCGCCACTTCTCTTGGGTAATGTCCTCGTTATGACGGGCAGCTACCAAATGTCATTGATGTCCATCGCTATTGCGCCTGTAATCGGTGCATGTGCATTGTTCTTCATTCGTCTTAAATAATGTGAAAGCATCTAATTAGGATGATAGGCATATAAATCTATAAATACTTAAAACTATAAATACTTAAAACTATAAATACCATAACAAAAAAGGGTTATAGGACAAAAAGTGTGTGTGACTAATCCCAATAAGTTGGAAAATCTGTAGACATATGTAGCTCATTCCAAACAGGAGCATCACCCCATTGAGGGATTGAACGATCTATTTGGCAATAATCAGATAACCGTTTGTAGATAGCAGCAATCGATTCATCTGTAGGCATACAATTTAATATATCTGAAATAGAAAGCGGTCTTGGTGAGTGCATATAGCACCACCAATAGACCGCTTTTAGTCTTCTTTCAAGTGAAAGGCCCCTATGAGCCCGTAACATACTTCTTAGTTGAGCATTTACTCCACCTTCAATACGATTATTTGTTGTAGGTACTGTAATATCAATGCATTCCAAAAATGTAAATAAAGTTTGTTGCCTAATCAGGCGCCATAATGATGATTCAGCTTTAAGCAAACGCTCATGTGTAGAGCGTTTGTTTCCGAATTCATCAATCGTCATTTCTCGTAAAAAATCAGAATATGTCATGCGCCACGCTGAAAGTTCATTAATCCATATAAAGGCTTGATCCATTGTTTTCACATTAAATAAAGCTTTGGCAAGACTATAAAGGTCCTTCCCAGCTAACGTTTTAGGTCTACTTGTCGTATATCGTCTAACCTGACAAAAAATGTGAAACAGGCATCTTTGGTGACTGCTATGAGGCCAAACTTTACGTAATGCTTTAGGCAAACCATTAGCACCATCAGACACAACAACTTTAGGTTCGGCAATCCGTTCCATTAAACACTGCCAAGCTTTAGCATGCTCATAACGACAGACATACCATCCTAGAACATGAGTATCATTGCAACAAATCAAAACACATAAATTCCTAGCTAAGTAAATTCCATCAAGATATACCACATCATGTACTTCTTCCACTTTTGGTGGCAATGGCCATATGGACCAAAATTTAGCGGTTTTACGCCTGAATGTACGACCTTTACCAGGCATATCAGCTTGAATATCGGTACTGAATAACCAATTCAAGAATAGGTTTAACTCTTTACTTAAATTATTAATTTTAACGGTAAATGCCACCTTACAATGTTTGCAAAACCAACGCTGAGAACCAGATTTTAAAACACCATGTTTAATACATTTTTCATTACAATCAGGACATTTTATTTGTCGCATAAACTCTTCCTCCATATTTGTTTATATATAGGAAGATATAACCTCATTTTAGTCAGTAATTACAAGGGTTAATTGATGTTTTCACCCACACTTTTTGTCCACCCTCAAACTTCTCCAGAAAAAGATTAAACCCTTATAACACTAGTAAATATCTAGTGTTATAAGGGTTTTTACACACACTTTTTGTCCTATAAGCCACATTTAGCCATAAAAAAGGCGTAAGCTCTATTTGAGCTTAC
>URZS01000179.1 GCA_900552445.1 uncultured Veillonella sp.
CCGAGATCTACACTCTTTCCCTACACGACGCTCTTCCGATCTGATGTTATGGCAGGTCTCACGTACGATTATGAACTAATCTACGTAGATGATGGATCTAGTGATTCATCAGCTATGATATTACGTGAAATTGCATACAATGATAAACATGTAAAAGTGTTATTGCTGGCTCGTAATTTTGGACATCAGACAGCACTTACGTGTGGTCTTGATTATGCTCATGGCGATGCAGTTATTACAATGGACGGTGATATGCAGCATCCACCGGCATTGATTCCTGAACTCGTTCGGTTATGGGAATCGGGGTATGATGTGGTGCGCACCATTCGAGATTCAACTGAGGATGCTAGTTGGGCTAAATCCTTCACGTCCAAGTATTATTACAAGCTAATGAACAAGATGGCTGATGTTCCTATTGTGGAAGGTGGATCTGATTTCCGCCTCATGAATAGTAAAGCATTAGGCACGTTGAAACGGTTTAGAGAACATGGTCGTTTCTTGCGCGGTATTGTTGGTGCCTTAGGGTATAGACAAGCTGAGTTGCACTTTGTAGCTCCACCTCGATTTGCAGGGGTTTCAAAGTTTAGTGTGCGCAAAATGATTCGATTTGCTCTCGATGGGGTAACAGCCTTTTCAAGGGTTCCTTTACGGGCTGCTTTATATGTAGGTGTACTCTGTGGTGGTATGAGCTTCTTGCTTATCTTACATCTGTTGTATGTATACATTACAGGACAAGCCTTGAATGGGTGGACTACTTTGGGCGTATCAATTTTGTTCATTGGGGGGATTCAACTCGTCGGACTGGGAATTATTGGCGAGTATGTAGGTCGTATTTTTGAAGAGGTGAAGCAACGGCCTTTGTATTGGGTTAAGTCAGCTATAAATTTTGAAGAACATGAAGATGCTCCGTTACTCGGACCTAGTAGTGCAGATGTATTTATGGCATCAGAGACTTATACTCACAAACGCAAAGAAGACTAGCTGTATTTGTAGATGCAAATAAATAGACGGTTAGTATATTTTGAATAAATAACTTACTTTAAAAGTTTGGAAAGGAAGCATATGAAGTCAAAATATAGTAAGGTTAAAATAACGGCATTAACATTAACTTTTGTGTGTGCCACAACAGCCATGGTTGGTGCAACAACATTACAATATGGTGATAAGGGCAAAAGTGTTACAGCGGTTCAACAACAACTAATTAAGCACGGTTATAATGCTACAGACAAAAATGGTGTATATGGTAAGGAAACGAAATGGGCAGTTCGTCTGTTCCAACAAGATCGTGGCCTTCCTGTGGACGGTATCGTAGGTCCTGCTACGTATAACGCATTGATGAGTGCTCCTCGTTCTACGAAGGCAGTATTGACTCAAAATGCAGCGACTAAAGCAGTAGCAACGAAATCCGCTTTCACAAACAGTAACGCGACATCTCGTCGTATTGCCGGTCAATCCATTAATGGCAAAAACGTTAAATTAAACAATATTGCGAAAAGTGAAACACCTAGCAGCATTCATGCTATCTTGGCAGAAGCTGACAAATACCGTGGTGTACCATATGTATTTGGCGGTACTACTCCAAGTGGTTTCGACTGCTCTGGTTACGTTAAATATGTATTCGAAAAACAAGGTATTTCCTTACCTCGTTTGGCGGACGAACAATATAACGTAGGTGTTGAGGTTTCTCGTGCGAACTTGAAAGCAGGGGATTTGGTATTCTTCGAAACATATGAGCCAGGTCCGTCCCATTCCGGTATTTATATTGGTGATGGCAAGTTCATCAGCGCCACTTCCAGTCGTGGTGTTGCAGTAGCAGACCTTGATACTGGCTATTGGGGTGAACGCTACATCGGCGCGAAACGCGTTGTACGCTAATTTAATAACTAGCTATAAAAGAGGCTATACGAATCAATTGAGTTTT
Source organism: uncultured Veillonella sp. (assembly GCA_900552445.1). Taxonomy (GTDB): domain Bacteria; phylum Bacillota; class Negativicutes; order Veillonellales; family Veillonellaceae; genus Veillonella. Next base: position 1,922 of record URZS01000179.1, read on the forward strand.
GTTGATTTGTATAACCTCTTTTTGTGCTTTTGGCTTTAATAGATTTTATCTCGTTTTTACGATATAATGAAGAGTAAATAATTTTAGGAGGAATATACACATGAAGGGTAATGAGCTGCGTCAAGCATATTTGCAGTTTTTTGAAAGTAAAGGACATTTAAAATTAGATACGTTTTCTCTTATTCCAGAAAACGATCCATCTTTATTATTGATCGGGGCAGGTATGGCGCCATTAAAGCCTTTCTTTACAGGTAAATTGGTACCTCCTTGTCATCGTATTACAACAAGCCAAACATGTATGCGTACAGGTGACCTTGAGAACGTAGGTCGCACAGCACGTCACCATACATTCTTTGAAATGCTTGGTAACTTCTCAGTTGGTGACTACTTCCGTGACGAAGCTATCGAATGGGGTTATGAGCTTTTGACAAGCCCAGAGTGGTTTGATTTTCCAAAAGACAAACTTTACATGACTTACTATCCAGATGATAAAGATTCATACAACCGTTGGATTGCTTGCGGTGTTGAACCTAGTCATTTGATTCCAATTGAAGATAACTTCTGGGAAATCGGTGCTGGACCTTCAGGACCAGATACTGAAATCTTCTTTGACCGTGGCGAAGACTTTGACCCTGACAATATTGGTATCCGTTTGCTTGAAGAAGATATTGAAAACGACCGTTACATTGAAATTTGGAACATCGTTTTGTCACAATTCAACGCAGATCCAGCTGTTCCACGTTCAGAATATAAAGAACTTCCTAATAAAAACATTGATACGGGCGCAGGTCTTGAACGTCTTGTAGCCGTAATGCAAGGGGCTAAAACAAACTTTGAAACAGACCTCTTCATGCCTATCATTCGTGAAATCGAAAAAATGTCTGGTAAAACTTATGATCCAGATGGTGACACAATGAGCTTCAAGGTCATCGCTGACCACATCCGTTCATTGGCATTTGCCATTGGTGATGGTGCCCTTCCAGGTAATGAAGGTCGTGGTTATGTCCTTCGTCGTCTTCTCCGTCGTGCCGTAATGCACGGCCGTCGTCTCGGCATTTCTGATGCTTTCTTGTACAAACTTGTTCCAACTGTTGGTCAAATCATGGAAAGCTATTACCCAGAAGTTCTTGAGAAGAAAGACTTTATCGAGAAGATTGTTAAACGTGAAGAAGAGACCTTTGCACGTACTATCGATGCAGGTTCAAGTATGCTTGATGAGCTTCTTGCCAACCTTAAGAAATCTGGTAAAGATACGCTTGAAGGTAAAGATATCTTTAAACTTTACGATACTTATGGATTCCCAGTGGAATTGACAGAAGAGTTGGCTGAAGATGAAGGCTTCAAGATTGACCATGAAGGTTTCAAAGCTGCCATGAAAGAACAACAAGAACGTGCGCGTGCTAGCGTGGTTAAAGGTGGTTCTATGGGTATGCAAAATGAA
>URZS01000180.1 GCA_900552445.1 uncultured Veillonella sp.
TCCACTCGTGACTGGAGTTCAGACGTGTGCTCTTCCGATCTACAAGGTGCTCGTCTAACTGCTTTTGAGCTTCACGAAGATGGTATCCCTGTAACATTAGAAACAGATAATATGGCTGCTTATGCTATGCAGCAAGGCCTTATTGATGCTGTAATCGTCGGTGCGGACCGCATCACTACAAAAGGTGATGTAGCTAATAAAATTGGTACTTATGGTGTAGCCGTTCTCGCTAAATTCCATAATATTCCGTTTTATGTGGCGGCACCATATAGCACATTTGACTTTACCTTGGAAAATGGTAGCGACATTCCTATCGAGATGCGCGACGATTATGAAGTAACATCTTTACATGGTGTTCAAACAGCGCCTAATGGCATTGGCGTACTCAATCCTGCATTTGATGTAACACCTCATGACCTCGTGACTGCTATCATCACCGAAGAAGGTGTATTGACTCCAAATTACGAAGAGTCAATCGGTAAGCTACGCCAAATTGTAGAATCTAAATAATGAATAAATCCAAGTGGGTTTACTATTAAATCTTTATTTTAACTATATCAAATTTTTATTTTAACTATATCAACTCATATTAGTAAAAGGAGTTATTATGCAATCCTTAATTCGAGATATTAACTTAGCAGCAGAAGGCCGTAAAAAAATTGATTGGGTTTCTAACTTTATGCCTACCTTAAATACATTAGGCGATCGTTTTGAAGCTGAACAAACTTTCAAAGGCCAAACTATTGTTGTTAGTGTTCACTTAGAAGCAAAAACAGCATATCTTGCAACGGTTTTAAAACGCGGTGGTGCTGATGTTATCGTAACTGGTTCTAATCCATTGTCCACACAAGACGATGTTGCTGCTGGCCTTGTAGATATGGGCATCACTGTATATGCTTGGTATGATTGCACAGATGAAGAATATTTTGATTTCCTTCATAAAGCATTGGATCATAAACCGCATATCATCATCGATGACGGTGGTGACCTAGTGAACTTGTTGCATACTACACGTCAAGACGCTAAAGAACGCCTTATCGGTGGTAGCGAAGAAACTACGACAGGCGTACATCGTTTATACGCATTAGAGAATGCTAAACAATTAACATTCCCTATGATTGCTGTAAATGACTCTTACTGTAAATATCTTTTCGATAATCGTTATGGTACTGGTCAATCCGTTTGGGATGGCATCATGCGTACTACTAACTTAACTGTAACGGGTAAAAATGTTGTCGTTGCTGGTTACGGCTGGTGCGGTAAAGGCGTTGCTATGCGTGCAAAAGGCCTTGGTGCACACGTATATGTAACTGAAGTGGATCCAATTAAAGCCGTTGAGGCTGTATTTGATGGCTTCAAAGTGTTACCTATGATTGAAGCTGCTAAAGTAGGCGATATCTTCTGTACTGTAACAGGCTGTAAAGATGTTATTGTAAAAGAACATTACGAAGTGATGAAAGATAAAGCCATCATGTGTAATGCAGGCCACTTCGACTGCGAAGTAAACGTAGCTGAATTAGCTGACCTTGCTGTAAGTCATGAGCGCGTTCGTCAAAATATCGAAGGCTATACTATGGCTGATGGTCGTAAACTATATGTATTGGCTGAAGGTCGCTTAGTTAACCTTGCAGCTGGCGATGGTCACCCTGCAGAAATCATGGACTTGTCCTTTGCTATGCAAGCCCTTGCTGCAGAGCATATCTTGAAAAACGGCAAAGAAATGGAGCCAAAAGTATATGTATTGCCTCATGAATTAGACGTGGAAATCGCTAAACTTAAATTGAACTCCATGGGCTATGATTTAGACTCTTTAACACAAGAACAAATCGATTACTTAACAAAAGTAAACTAATATTGAATAGAAATGTAATAGTAAATGATAGGCTTAGGTGTATTATTACTACTATAAACTTTCAGAATTAATAACTATAACCGAGCTATTATGGCTCGGTTATACCTATGAGGGAAGACTATGTCTGATTTATTGATTACTCATGTAGACGTCCTCACCGATGAGGGTGTTCTTAAAAATCATGCTATTGAAATTGAAAATGGCTATATTACAGCTATTTTAAAGGATAGTGAAGCTATTAAAGCAAAAGATACTGCTAAGGACGTACTAGATGGTAAAGGCCAATTGGCAGCGCCAGGTCTTGTAAATACGCACACTCATATTGCGATGGGGCTATTTAGAAACTATGCAGATGATCTTGAGCTTATGGAATGGCTTGAAACTGCGATTTGGCCGACAGAAGCTAAACTAAACGATGATTATGTACGTTATGGCACACAACTTGGCATTGCGGAAATGCTGCGTACTGGCACTACAACCTTTAGCGACATGTATTTCTTTATGAATACTACTGCTGAGGTGGTAAAAGAAACGGGCATTCGTTCTGTATTATCTCGTGGCTTAGCAGGTGTTTCTCCAACAGCAGATCAAGCATTAGTTGAGAATGCTGATTTATTCCGCACATGGAATGGCTTTGATAATGACCGCATCAAGGTATTATTAGGACCACATGCGCCATATACTTGTCCAGATGCTTATATGGAGAAGGTCATCTCCTTGTCTCATGAATTAAACTGTGGCATTCACATGCACTTGTCCGAAACTAAAGGGGAAGTGGAGAATGTTATGAAAGCTACGGGTAAAACTCCAATCGCTCATATGCATGACCTAGGTTTATTCTGGAATACTACATTGGCCGCACACTGTGTTCATGTTACAGATGAAGATATGGCAATTATGGCTGAAAATAATGTAGCAGTAGCACATAATCCACAATCTAACCTTAAATTAGCAAGTGGTATTGCACCAGTTCCTGAAATGATCGGTAAAGGTATTACTGTTGGTCTCGGTACAGACGGTTCTGCTTCTAATAACAATGCGGACATGCTTGAAGAAGTACGCCTTGCTGCAACCTTACATAAAGCACGTCTCTACGATCCTAAAGCCATTCCTGCACAAGCAGCTTGGCATATGGGCACTGTAGAAGGAGCGAAAGCATTGGGCTATAAAGACCTTGGTGTATTAGCGAAAGGCTATCGTGCAGATATCGTGCTATATAACGTATCTGGTATGCATTGGATGCCTCGTTACAACGATTTAGCAGCACTTGTATACTCTGCAAACAGCTCTGATGTAAATACTACAATTGTAGGTGGCAAAGTTCTTATGAAAGACAAAGAATTACTTACTATTGATGAAGAAAAACTTCGCGCAGAAATTACTAAGGCTCAAGCGTATTTTAGTAACTAGTATATTAGTAAAAATTATATCTGTAACAGATTTGCTTTTTGCTGTCTATTGTAGTATTTTTCAGGTTTGTATTTAAATAATATAAGTTTGTAT
>URZS01000181.1 GCA_900552445.1 uncultured Veillonella sp.
TGTGGCCTCATCCATTGACTAATGAAAAACGTCATGAACTTGGTCAAGGTGTAAGTGGATTAGTTCATAGCGATAATTAATTGCTTAGTGTCTATTGTTTAGATGGATTCATCTATCGGTAGTACCACTTCAATTGAATCTAGTATAGTACAAGTAGCAGCTCCATGACTCATGTCTTGGAGCTCTTTTTGTATGCCTTCCACATCAGTAGGGGGGACTAAGATTGTTACCGTTACATGTTCACCAAAGTTTGTTTCATAATGTAGTTTTTTGTCTTGTAGAAATCTTTCTACTGCGCCATATAATGAGTAGTCGATGGTCACTTGTAGTTGAGTTCGTGTTGTGTGTAGTTCTTTAGGGGCAAGACCTAAGGTTTCCGCAACGGAGTGTGAATATGCACGAATCAAGCCACCAGCTCCTAGTTTGATACCACCAAAATAGCGAGTTACAACGACTGCCACATTAGTAATTCCTGTTTTTTTGAGCACTTCTAACATTGGCTTACCGGCTGTACCAGATGGCTCGCCATTATCGGAAGATCGTTGTTGCTCTTGCTTTGGACCTAAAGCATAGGCTGTACAGTTATGAGTGGCATCCCAAAACTCTTTGTTGATGCGGCCTATGAAGGCTTGCGCCTCTTCTTCAGTTGTACAAGGGGATATAGTTGTAATAAATCGTGATTTATCAACAATATATTCATGGCGAAATTCCTTCGATACTGAAGTAAATTCTACTGTAGGACTAATTGATTCAGACATATATTCACCTCCTTTGGAATCAAAGTTTATGTTTATTCATCATCACTTTATTATAATCTATTTATGAATGTTGTGTATAGGTGGGGAGATGTTAATTCCCCTATAAAAAAGGAATAATCCTCTAGATTTAGTAGGATATTGACGTAATGAGAATTTATGTTATTATTAACTATAGACGTATGAATAAGTACTCATGTAAAAGTGTTCATATATTGAATAATAGATTCTTTGATGGATTTTTTAACTAAAAATATAGTATATCTATAGAACTTTAGGTCATAGACATGTCGTATTTGGTTTATATGTAGATATATCTTCAATATTGATATAGAAAGAAGTGATACTATGAGTAAGAAGAAACAAGAGTTTGATATAACAGGCATGCACTGTGCTGCTTGTGTAAAGCGCGTAGAAAATGTTGTTTCTAAAGTAGATGGCGTAGAGTCTGTAAAGGTAAATCTCTTAACTCGAAAGGGTAGCGTAGAATATAAAGAGGGCGCTATCGTAGATCCACAACAGATTATAGAGGCTATTACAAACATCGGCTTTGGTGCTGAAGAGGCGGATGAAACAAAGCAGGAAATAGAAAAGGTTAATTTAAAGCCTCATATTATCCGATTAATAGTTGCAGCTTGTATGGCTGTGCCTATGATGGTGAATATGACGCTCCATCGATTTGGTATTGAAGCATTGCCTGTATGGGTTGAGTTCATTCTAGCTACTATCGCTCAGTTTGGACCGGGCCTCATGTTTTATAAAAGTGCGTGGAGTGCCGTGAAAAATGGAGCTCTTACAATGGATGTGCTCGTAGTAATGGGCACGACGGTGGCGTATCTATTCAGTATTTATAATTGGCAGTTCCATCCTGAGCTAGGTTCTCATGGCATTTACTTTGAAACCTCTGCGTGGCTCATTACCTTTATCCTTCTTGGTAAACTCTTAGAAGAGATTGCAAAAGGGCGTACCTCTGAAGCACTTCAAAAGTTGATTGCCTTACAACCTGCAACGGCTCATGTGTTGCGCGATGGTGAGTTTGTAGATATTCCTACTTCTAAAGTAGTAGCAGGCGATATTTTACAAGTTCGGGCAGGCGAGAAAATCCCAGTGGATGGTACAATTACTGACGGCTATTCTACAGTAGATGAGGCTATGCTCACAGGTGAAAGCTTGCCTGTAGAAAAACAAGTAGGCTCCGAGGTAATTGGAGCGACCATTAACTTGAGTGGTGCTTTCACGATGGAAGCAAAACGTATCGGCTCCGATACAATGCTCTCTCAAATTATTAAAGTCGTAGAGGAAGCTCAAACCTCTAAAGCAAGTATTCAACGTATTGCAGATACCGTTTCTCAATATTTTGTGCCTGCCGTTATTGGCCTCGCTGTGTTGACTGGCCTTGTATGGTATTTTATTGTAGGCGATTCTGTTAATGTGGCACTCATTAATGCTACAGCAGTCCTCGTTATTGCCTGTCCATGTGCCCTTGGTCTTGCAACGCCAACATCCATCATGGTTGGCTCTGGTCTAGGTGCAGAACATGGTGTTCTCATCAAGAGTGCAGAATATCTTGAAAAAGCAGGAAAACTTGATGCTATCGTTATGGATAAAACGGGGACCCTCACACAAGGGGTACTAGATGTGACGGCTTTCAAAAATTACAATGGCGATGAAAGCACAAATATGTCCATTATGATGGCCCTAGAAAGTGGCACATCTCATCCGATTGCAAAGGCTATGGTCTACTATGGTGAAGATCGTGGTTATAAAGGTAAAGCTGTTGAACTTGAAAGTTTCGGTGATGTGCCAGGTAAAGGTTTACAAGGGGCATACCAAGGCGTATCTGTACAGCTTGGTCATAGCCGTTGGATGAATGAACTAGGTTACGATTTAAGTGCGGTTCAAGATGATATTCTTCGTTTTGAAGAACAAGGTGCATCTGTATCTGTTCTAGCTGTTGATGGTATAGTTAGTGCTTTGTGGGCTGTAGAGGATGAACTTCGTCCAGAAACTATTGAAGTAGTAAAAGAATTACAGTCTCAAGGTATCGATGTATGGATGCTTACCGGTGATAATCGACGTACGGCTCAATATATTGCTAAACAAGCAGGTATTACTCACGTTATTGCAGAAGTCTTGCCTCAAGATAAAGCTAGCAAGGTAAAAGAGTTACAAGATAAAGGTCTTGTAGTGGGCATGGTAGGCGACGGTATCAATGATGCACCAGCTCTTGTAACGGCAGATATTGGTTTTGCCATCGGTAGTGGTACAGATATTGCGGTAGAGGCAGCAGATATCGTTCTTGTAAGAAATGATTTACACACCCTAGTACAAGCGGTACGCCTCAGTCGTAAGACAATGACCAACATAAAACAAAATCTGTTCTGGGCGTTGATCTTTAACTGCATCGGTATTCCACTTGCAGCTATCGGTGCATTGAATCCGATGATTGCGGGTACAGCGATGGCATTCAGTTCCGTTACCGTTGTGGGTAACTCCCTTCGCTTGAAACGAGCTAAACTCTAATTATATATGAGATAAAATATAGAACAGCACCTATAGAATGGTATAGGTGCTGTTTTGTAGTTCTTCATT
>URZS01000182.1 GCA_900552445.1 uncultured Veillonella sp.
ATGATTTTCGTTAAAATGTAATAGGCTTTTATAAAAGTCATGGCCTAATGCTAGTGCATCTCCATGATGTCCAAAACAATGGCACATAAAGCGTGTATCATCTTTAATGAGCTCATAGGTCTCATGACTTACTAAACAGCCGATAGGCCCTTCTATACCTTTAGTAAGTTCTTTAAACGTATTAGCTATAGATTCTGGAGTACCAACGACAACAGTCATTGGTGCATCAGGAGCATAATGTGTATACTTCATACCAGGCGCCTTAGGTTTAGTTTCAGCATTCACTAAGGCTGTGTCGTACTCTACAGTAGAAACAACAGTTTCTAGCTGTGCCTTTGTAATCCCACCGGGACGTAAAATAATAACTTTGTCATCATGCACTTCTACTACTGTAGACTCTACGCCAATTGTACAAGGACCAGCATCTAAAATATAAGAAATGCGACCATTCATATCGTTATATACATCTTGAGCCGTAGTTGGACTTGGACGGCCTGAAATATTAGCACTTGGCGCTGCTATAGGTATACCTGCACGCTGTAACAACAGGCGACATCCATCATGATCAGGACAGCGAAGCGCTACACGAGGCAATCCACCTGTTGCACGGTCTGGCACTAAATCTGACTTAGGTAGTGTAATCGTTAAAGGTCCTGGCCAAAAACTATCCATCAAGGCTTGAGCCGTTGTAGAAACTTCAGTTACTAATGGTTTAATACTTTCACTATTAGGAACATGCAAAATCAATGGATTATCTGATGGGCGACCTTTGGCGGCATAAATTTTATCCATCGCCTCCGGATCTAGACCATTAGCCCCCAAACCATATACAGTTTCTGTCGGTATAGATACCAATTCACCATTGCGTAAAGCACGGGCTAACATATCTATATCTTGTTCAGATGGATTTGTAATAATTTTAGTATCCATATTAGCCCTCATACACAGCTGTAACTACGCGATTATGTCCACCTAGATCAGCTATAAATTGAATATTTGAATATTGACCGGTTGCTTCTAATAGTTTTCTTACCGCCTCAGCTTGGTCATAGCCCACTTCAAAGGCTACGCGACCATTGGTTTCTAAATAAGCACCACATTCTTTGGCGAGAATACGATAGAATACAAGTCCATCCTCTCCACCAAATAAAGCAATATGAGGCTCATTTAATACATCTTGAGACAACATCTTTGCATCACCAGTACGAATATATGGTGGATTAGAAACGATGAGGTCAAATTTCTCATCCTTCCCACGCAAAGCTGAGAACATATCAGATTCTTTAAATTCAACTCGCTCCGTTAAATTAAAGGAATCAGCATTCTCCCTAGCTAGTGGCAAAGCATCTGCAGAGATGTCTAAACCTACACCTACTGCATTGGGCAAATAATGTAATAAACTTAGCAATATCGTCCCTGGACCAGTACATACATCAAGAATACGCAGGTTGCAATTTTCAGGATACGTATCCAAAACATGTTCAATTAATGTTTCCGTATCAGGTCGTGGAATTAAAACCTTATCGTTAACCTTAAAGGTAAGGCCCATAAAGTCCTTTTGCCCCGTAATAGATGCTACACTATATCCCTTAGCTCGTCGTTGTACAAGCGGTCTAAAGGCATCTAGTTCCTCTTGAATTAGAGGTTGGTCATAGTGGGTATATAGATATATACGATCTTTACCTAAAACGTGAGAAAGCAGTACTTCCCCATCAAGTCGAGGTGTATCCATCTCCTTGCTTTGAAAGTACTGCTCTGTCCACTGGAGAATACGACCGATTGTCCAAATCTCCTTATGCATTTGTGTTAGCCTCCTGCATTTTTGCCGCTTGGTCAGCAGCATTTAAGGCTTGAATTACTTCATCAAGATCGCCATTTAATACAGCGTCTAGTTTATAAAGTGTTAAGTTAATACGGTGATCTGTTACGCGACCTTGTGGGTAGTTGTACGTACGAATACGTTCACTACGGTCACCGGTGCCAACTTGACTCTTACGATCTGCGGCCATACTAGCATGCGCCTCTTGTTCAGCTTGGTCTTGTAATTTAGCACGCAATACACGCATCGCTTTATCTTTGTTTTTAAGCTGAGAGCGTTGGTCTTGGCATGCTACAACAATACCAGTTGGTAAGTGAGTAATACGAACGGCAGACTCAGTTTTATTAATATGCTGACCGCCTGCACCACTCGCACGGTAAGTATCGATTTTTAAATCTTTTTCATTAATTTCAATATCGACATCTTCCATTTCTGGTAATACAGCTACTGTAACTGTAGAGGTATGTACACGACCTTGTGTTTCTGTAGCAGGTACACGTTGTACGCGATGTACACCAGATTCAAATTTCATCTTAGAGTATACATTCTCGCCTTCTACAGAGAAAACAACCTCTTTAAAGCCACCTAGTTCAGGTTCATTCGCATCGATAATCTCACAACGCCAACCTTGGCTTTCCGCATATTTTGTGTACATGCGGAACAAATCGCCTGCGAATAAGGCTGCTTCATCACCGCCAGCACCACCGCGAATTTCAATGATAATATTCTTATCGTCATTAGGATCCTTAGGCAATAAGAGGATTTGTAACTTCTCTTCTAATTCCTCTTTTTGAAGTTTTAACTCTTTTAATTCCTCTTGAGCCATTTCGCGGAATTCTTCATCCAAAGATTTATCTTCGATAACTTCCATCGCTTCATCAATGCCAGCTAATACTTTTTTATAAGTACGGAATGTTTCAACTGTTTCAGATAATTGGGAATGTTGACGTGTCAATTTACGCCATTCATCTTGGCGAGCAATAATCTCAGGGTCACTGATGCGCTGCTCAAGGTCCATATATTTATCTTCAATAACTTGTGATTTATCTACTAACATGTTTATTCCTCTTCATATGCATCACTCTCAGGAGGACGAACCTCTTCAAGAGCACGTATAGCTACTTCAATTTGATCATCTTCTGGTTCACGTGTAGTCATGTATTGTAATACAAGACCTGGTTTAATAATGGCTTTCACAAAGGAATGCTCACTGCGTCCAGCAAGACGAATGACCTCGTACGCAATACCTGCTACTACAGGCATAAGCAGTACGCGGCTCAGAATACGTTCTAACAAATTGGGCCAACCTAAGAAAGCAAATACAAAGATACTCACCACCATAACGATGAGTAAGAAATTTGTACCACATCGAGCATGTAACCGACTTTGTTGGCGAACGTTTTCTACGGTAAGAGGCAAATCTAATTCGTAAGTATGAATTGTTTTATGCTCTGCCCCATGATATTGGAAAACTCGTTGAATATCCTTCGTAAGGCCAATCCCCCAAATATAGAGTAAGAA
>URZS01000183.1 GCA_900552445.1 uncultured Veillonella sp.
ATAGTCAACTGTAAGTGGGAAGAAGTCGATATCCTTCGCCTCTTTAGAACCTGTAGCGGTAACGAGTACACGAGTATCGCCATAACCAACCATTACGGCACCGCCAGCTTGTTTTGCAAGTTCCCCAGTCTCGATCGTAAGCGTACGACCAGCTAGGTCCATTTGGAATTGTTCCATTCCTATTCCTCCTAAAAATCTTCTTATATGTATACCTTCTTATTATATATCATCAGTAAAAAATAAGCTATTTTTTCACCTTATTAAAAGCAAGTAGCACAAAATAAAAAGGACAGAGTTGCCGCTCTGTCCTTTTTTCATGTTTCCACAGTAGATTATCGGCATTCGTTTCCCTTTGCCTAAAATCATTATAACATAGAGAAATGAAATAAAAAAGCCGTCCAAGGGGACGGCTAATTTTATTATTTACGAAGACCAAGACGTTCGATAAGGGAACGGTAACGTTCGATATCTTTACGACGAAGGTAGTCAAGCATGTTACGGCGTTGACCAACCAATTTCAACAAACCACGACGGGAATGATGGTCTTTTTTGTGCTCTTTCAAGTGCTCAGTTAAGTAAACGATGCGGCTTGTCAAAATCGCAACTTGTACTTCTGGAGAACCAGTGTCACCTTCATGAGTAGCGTATTCTTTAATTACTGCTAATTTAGCTTCTGTAGTTAACATTAATGTTACCTCCTAAAAAATAAATAATCCCGATAAGCTTAAGTAACCGTTGGAGATTCGAATACTTCGCTTACGATATGTCTTACGACCTTATTTAGTATACAGTATCTACCTTATCTTGTAAAGAAAAATTCTAGTAAATAAACAAAAGAGGGCTTATGCCCTCTTCTATTATTTCGCACCAAGTACCATGCGGTCGCTCAATGCATTTTCCCCAGCTACTTCGAACTTTTGAAGTAAGTCAGCAACTGTTAATTTTTTCTTTTCTTCCCCTTTTACATCATAGATGATACGACCGGAGTCCATCATGATGAGGCGATTACCAAAGCGCAATGCATCGCGCATGTTGTGAGTAATCATAAGAGTTGTTAAGTTATGTTCTGCTACGAGTTTATCTGTTAATTGCAAAACATTTTCTGCAGTCTTAGGATCAAGAGCCGCCGTATGTTCGTCCAATAATAAAAGTTCTGGACGAAGCATAGTAGCCATCAATAATGTGATGGATTGGCGTTGACCACCAGATAATAAACCCATACGAGCAGATAAACGATCTTCAAGACCTAAACCTAATAATGCAAGACGTTCTTTGAAGAATGCTTGTTCGCTATCTTTGAAAGCCCATTTAAGACCTAAGCTTTTACCACGGCGCATAGCAAGGATTAAGTTTTCCTCGATTTGCATGTTGCCTGCAGTACCTACCATAGGATCTTGGAATACACGGCCAATGTATTTAGCACGTTTGTATTCAGGCATTTTTGTTACATCAATATCATTGATTGTAATGGATCCTTCATCTACTGGGAATACACCAGCGATGGAGTTTAGTAACGTACTTTTACCAGCACCATTACCACCGATTACAGTACAAAAGTCCCCTTCTTCTAAGCGAAGATTGATACCTTGCAATGCTGTCTTTTCATTGATTGTGCCCTTAAAGAAGGTTTTTACCATATTTTTTACTTCTAACATAGTGTCCTCCTTAGCGAGCCAACCATTTTGCTTTCAATGTAGGCAAGGAAAGCGCGATGGCAACTAGAATTGCAGTGAATAATTTCAAATCGTTTGGCGGCATCCCCATGTAGAGTACGGCTGCGATAACGATACGATATACGATGGAACCAAGTACTACAGCGATAAGGCTACGTACGAAGGATTTCGTACCGAATACTACTTCACCGATGATTACAGACGCCAAGCCGATAACGATGGTACCGATACCCATACCTACGTCGGCAAAGCCTTGGAATTGACCAATAAGAGCGCCAGACATACCAACAAAACCATTAGAAATCAAAAGACCTAGAACGATCATGTTATCAGTATTTACGCCTTGAGCGCGAATCATTTGAGGGTTAACACCTGTTGCACGTAAAGCTGTACCAATTTCAGTACCAAAGAACCAGAACAAGAACAAGCATACAACAACAGCTACTAATACGCCTACGATAGCAGCAGACCACATATTAGGAGTGTGGAACACACCGCCGAGGATAGAATAAATTGTATCCATACGAAGCAAGGATACGTTAGCTTTGCCCATAATGTGAAGGTTCACAGAGTACAAAGCAATCATTGTCAAAATACCAGCCAATAATGCAGGAATTTTTAGTTTTGTGTGAATCCAGCCTGTTACAGCACCTGCCACCATACCGCCTACACCGGCAAGTAAAATGGAAAGGATTGGATTCATGCCACTTGTAATTAAAACAGCGGAAATAGCCGCCCCCATTGGGAACGTACCTTCCACAGTTAAGTCAGCCACATCTAGTACACGGAAGGTAATGAATACACCGACCGCTAACAAGGACCATAAAAGGCCTGTGGTTATGGTGCCTACCACTAAATCTAACATCAAAATCTCCTCTATTGTTTCATATCTTTACGAAGTGCGTCTGGAATTGTAATACCTAATTTTTTAGCACGTTCTTCGTTAACAGTTAACTTAATCTCTTTTTGTGTTTCAACAGCTAAGTCTGCAATTTTTGCTTCACCAGCAAGCACTTTAGCTGCCATTAGACCAGTTTGGTAACCCAATTGATAATAGTCAACAGAATATGTTGCTACACCACCAGTCATTGTCATACCTTCGTCGGCAGCAAATACTGGAATTTTTGCAGCATCTGTAATTTGTGCTAAGTTAGCCATAGCAGATGCCAATATATTATCTGTTGGTGTATAGATTGCTTGTACATCTTGGTTAACAAGATTTGTAGCTGCTTGTTGGATATCATTTACGTTGGAAACAGTTGCTTCTACAACAGTGATTCCTTTAGTAGCTGCATACGCTTTCATTTTTTCCACTTGTAATTGGGAGTTGATTTCAGAGGATGTATAAATCGCACCAATGCGTTTTACATTTGGTACTAATGCGATGATAAGATCAACCTCTTTTTCAACAGGTGTCATATCAGATGTACCAGATACGTTACCACCTGGGCGTTCATTAGATTGAACGAGTTTAGCTGTTACGTAATCTGTAATAGCTGTACCCATGATAGGTATATCATGAGATGCATTTGCCATCGTTTGTGCTGCTGGCGTTGCAATGGCTAATACTAAATCTTTTTTATCGGATACAAAACGTTGGGCAATACTGTTCAAGTTAGATTGATCAGCT
>URZS01000184.1 GCA_900552445.1 uncultured Veillonella sp.
AATAGTTACGGATAAGGCGGACGTAGAGATTACTATTGAACCGGATCGTTCGATAGATAATCCTCGTCATGTTATGAGTTATGGGAGATTAAAAAATCGGGAAATAGTGAGCCGCGTTCATATGTATGTCACAGTAGATCAAGATAAGCGTATGCATGTGGTAAAGGTAAAACCTTATTGAGGTGAGGCTATGAAACGGAAAAAGAAAATTCATTCTGGTGTTTGTATTACGGATGAGCGTATTGTATGTGTTACTGCTCATATTGAAAATAAAACAATGGTCATTACCGATGCATTAGAGATGAAACGGAGTGGACCTATTGATGAAGACGTTACTAGGTTTATTGAAACCTATGATTTAGACGAAGGGGCCTATAGCATTGTAGCTAATATAGATACGCAAATGCGTGTAGCACCTTATGATCCTCACGATTTTGATATGAAGGAATTTATAAAATGGAACGTAGAGGATTACTTTAACTTTGATGGAGATAGCTTCCAAATGGATGCGTGTCGTCGGGAATACCCTAGACATAGTTATCATATGTTTATGGTAGCTGTAGATCGTCATTCGCTTGAACTGTTAAAACAAGGCATACGAGATACGTATGCACCAGTAGATGTTATCGATTTTTGGCCTATTCCTATTTGTTACTGCTTGATGCGGCGTAGTGGGACGGTAACTGGTGTAGTTGAAGATGGGGCTATGCATCTATGGTTATGGTGGAATGATATATGTATTGAGGAATGCATTGTTCCTATTACCGGTAGTGATGTATCGGAAGCAATGGAGAAGTTAGAAGCTAAATTGCAAACATTTGGTATCCATGAAATTCAAGGTATACGCATGTATGGTTTAGATACCTTATCTGATGAAGAACGGAATGATATGGAAGAAATAATTTCTATATATGGTGAAAACGAATATATTCCGTTATTGTTCTTAGGGCGTGGTCGCAATCGTTGCAAAAAAGGACAGTTAGATTGGGATATGGCTATTGGTATGGCCGCAAGGGGGCTTAAGTGGATTGGCTTGGGATGGTAAAGATAAATGTATAAATTTAATGCCTCGTTCTTTACGATGGCATAATCTATGGCATACATATCGGTACTATCTGTATGGCATAAGTCTTATATATTTTATGGTAGGCTTAGTGTCTATATATATGTGCTGGACTAGTTATGGTATATATGATCGGCAAAAGGTAGAGTATCTAAATTTACGAGCAAATGCTCAGTATCAGGTGGTTGAGCAAACATATAGTGAGTTAATGGCTATTAAACATAAAATTCTCAAGAATACATCTGATAGTAATAAAGTTAATATGTATCAAAATAGTATAGTCCTATATATTCTTGATACGGCTATGGAGCAACATATTAGTTTACAGCGTCTAAGTATAAAGAATGGTCATGTAAGTATTGATGGTATCGGTGTTAGCGATGAAGCATGTCGCAAGTTTATAGCTATTTTGCAACAGAGATTATCGGGAATGGAGTGTCATGGAACAGTTAAAGCAGATAAAGGGATTTATACATTCCATATGGACGGATCTAAGAGAGAGCACCACTCAACCAATCAACAAGATCCTAATGACCGTAGTCCTGTGGGGAATAGTAACTAGCCTTTCTGTATATGGGTATGTACATTTGAGTCAAAAAGCTAGTTACCTACAAGAACAGCAAGAGACTTTTGTTATAAAAATGAATGCGAAGTCGGATTATATCGTATCTAAGGAAGCTAAACTATTAGAAACTTTCAGAGAGAACAAGAATCCACATACTAGTCATACAAGTATCTTTGATTCCTTACAAGGAGAACCATTAATGATTGTCAGTACTGATGAGCATGAAGGCATACTAGAATTAACATTATTAGGTAGTACGGAGCGACTCATAAATTGGATTAATACTGTTGATGAAAAAGAGCCTTCACGACATATAGAAATAGAAGATATAGAGCGCAAGGGCAATGTAGTTTACGTACATTGTGCAGTGAAATCAAGGATATAGCTACAGTAAAAATATTGCGTTCTTTATAGGGACAGATTATAGATATTATATCTATAGTCTGTCTTTGTTTTTGGACCATTTTATAGTACAATGAAGGATATGAATTAATAAGGGGCACATAATAAATGATAATTAAACGCAATATTATGCTCATCGGATCTATGGGAAGTGGTAAAAGTCACTTCGGCCGAAATCTTGCAGAACGTAAAGGTTGGCAATTTGTAGATACCGATCGCGTATTAGAAAGTCGTTTTGGGTTGCCCATTGCTGAAATATTCAAAAAGATAGGGGAAAAAGCATTCCGCCGTGCTGAAATGGATGTACTTAAAAAGGTGTGCTTGTATCATGAAGCCGTTATTTCTGTAGGCGGTAATTTCCCTATTGAACATCGCACATTGAAGGTATTGAAAAAATACTCTTATATCATTGGTATTCGAGCAGCACAATTCCGTATAGTGAGTCGTGTTAATCGCCGCATTGGGAAGCGGCCTACCATGGATTATACGAATGTTAATGCCTTTGTACACGCTATGATACAGTCTTGGAAGCCAGTGTATAAACAGTGCGATTTTGTACTGGACACAACAAATGGTCGGACCTATGATTTTATGCAACGTATTGAGGACGAATTAGTAGACTCAAATGTGCAATTTAAAGCAAGACGTCAACCCAATGAAACAGACAAGATAGATGTAAAAGATGCATCTAAGGAAACACAATTTGATAAACGTCGCAAGCAAAAGGCGTCTAATGTAGTAAACAAGAATCGAAAGACTGAGACTATATCCAAACAACGTACACCACAAGGGGGTAATGGATATGAGAAGAATCGCAATACTAACAAGCGGCGGAGACGCACCTGGAATGAACGCCGCCATAAGAGCTCTAACTCGAAAAGCCATACATGAAGGTTTTGAAGTGTTTGGCATTGAACGAGGGTATTTAGGAATTATGGAGGAAAAAATATTTCCTTTATCTAACCGTGATGTAGGTGGCATTATTACCCAAGGTGGGACGATGCTGAAAACGGCTCGCTTTCCTGAGTTTCAAAATGAAGAGGTTCAGAAAAAGGCCTATGATATTTTAAAAGCTCATGGTATAGATCATCTCATCGTTATTGGTGGCGATGGCTCCATGCGTGGCGCTAAAAGTTTAGCAAAACTCGGTATGTCCACCATGACTATTCCTTGTACCATTGATAATGATATGGGGGGCACTCAATATACATTAGGTTTTGATACGGCTTTAAACACTGTAGTTGATGCGGTTGGTCGTATTCGCGACAC
>URZS01000185.1 GCA_900552445.1 uncultured Veillonella sp.
CCCTACACGACGCTCTTCCGATCTTATACTTAATGTAATTACATCCCGTATTAAAAATGGTGCACCTCCTAGTTTTTTCCTTATGTACTTAGATACCTTAGTTAAAATATGCCCCTCCTAGTTTTTCCGTGTAGTATAATAAAAGAAACTCTATATCAAATTTCATTTGTCATAGGAGGCCCTCATGAACACCTTAGAATGTATTAAAACTCGTCATAGTACGCGTAAATTTAAAGCTGAACAATTATCTCGAGAGCTCATCGATCAAGTGCTCGACGCTGGTCGCCGTGCTCCCTCTGGTGGCAATACACAATTAACACATTTCATGGTTATCACGAACCAAGATGTGCTAAGCGAGCTAGTAACACTCGTTCAGGAAGAATACGGCAAAATGCCGATTACAGAAAACACGTTACCATATATGGTGAATATCATAAAAATGTCCGCTGAAGGCAAATTTGTATTTAACTATGGAGCACCTGTACTCATCGTTTTGGCTAGCAAACCAAGTTATGCCAACAACTTTGCCGACGTGTCATGTGCGATGCAAAACATGATGCTCGCTTGCAATGAACTCGACCTTGGTAGCTGCTGGGTGAACCAAATTCGCCATCTTCAAGATAACGAACGCATCCAAGCTAAAATGCGTGAGCTCGGCCTCGGCGAAGATGAAAAAGTCTACGCTAGCCTTGCTATCGGTTATCCAGACTTACCAAATGGCCTTAACCGCCGCGAAATCGAGCCAAAAGGCTACAAAGTGACATATGTAGATTGATGATATAGTTTACCCACAACTATACCGATAAGAGAATTAACTAACTAACTAAACACGTATTTCTTTGAATACCAAAATAAGTAATCCTCTAACTATGAAAGCAGTAATTCGTAACAGCAAAATGAATTAATATAACATCAATAACATAACGAATCTACAACAAAACGTTGTACGAATACAAAAATCCCCTAGTAAACTACTTACTAGGGGAGTTTAATTTTTGTAATACACATCAATTTATATGACTTACATTAATGTATATGACTCATTGTAATTTACGCTACACACAAAGAGCCGTTTAATACTTTCAAATTATACACGAGACCAAGTCGCGCCAAACCATGTAAGGCAACCGCCGTTACAGGATTAAGAGAGCCGAACACACCAGCACCGATGATGCCTACGTGGAATAAAACAGCCACGATAAGCAGGCCCAAATGACACTGTTTTGCCTCTTTTGAAAGCTCTGCCGTCGGGGAATTATCATCCACAAGGGAGCCCATCATGAGCGCCACGAGAATGAGTTCCAAAGAACATGGGCAAAGCACTAATAACAAGGTCGCCGTATGCATGAAATTACCAGTTAATGCAAAGGATCCCATGGACAGCAACATAACGACCACGACGATAACGGATGAGTAGTTGTTGATGCCCTGACGTAATGCTACAAGCTGTGTTGGCATAGTCGGTAACATATCATCATCCAAGGTGTAATGCGCCTCACCTGTAATGAGCTGCTCCAAGAAGAAACCAGCGTGCACCATGATACCCACATAAGCCGCTGTATGATAATCACCAATGGCAATGAGCGCAACCATAGCTACAACAGTGAGAAAATTAGCGTGAATCTCTAAATTATCCCAAATGCTCTGCACACTATTAACCAACAATGGCAACCCACAAACGATAACAGTGATCCAAGCCAAATCAATGACTGGATGCAAAGGCTCTGTAATTAAATCTAATAGTATAAACAAAATACCTAGCGCCAAGATGGCACCTTGCGTACGCAACGACACATGCGCCGCTAATGATTGTAAAAGCTTCATAAAGACCTCTCTATCTACTAGAACCGGCCAAACTTACTCCGGAAATAAATACAAAAATAAAACAATACATAATAAAGTAATTTAAAATACCTTTTCTATTACTCTCTTAAATACCCATAGGGGTATGTCTATAATATAAATATTATACATAAGATACGTAATATATACAAATTAAAATTATTGATAAGTATGAACACTTTATTGAAGACTTTAATTTCTTCATTAGACGTAGAAAGAACAGGTCCCTAAAAACGACTTAGCTCGCTTTGGAGGCTTTTAGGGACCTGTTCTTTCGGTTACTGATATGAAATTAGAGCTTCAACGCCTCAATCCATTCTGCTTCTTTAAAGCCAACCAGAACTTTGTCTTTTAGAACCAAGATAGGACGTTTTACTAACATGCCATTAGATGCTAATAAAGCCACTTTTTCTTCTTCGCTAAGGTTTGGCAATTTATCCTTTAATTGCTGTTCACGGTAGATCATACCAGACGTATTAAAGAATGCTTTCAAATCCTTGCCAGATTGTGGATACCAAGCAGCGATTTCCTCTGCTGTAGGATTTTCTGCTTTGATATCACGAGCAGTGTACTTAACGTTATGATCATCTAAGAATTTCTTTGCTTTTTTGCATGTTGTGCATTTAGGGTATTCAACGAATAGCATAGGTTCTCCTTATATCAATATTCAATATTATAACAACTTACTTATATATTAAGTGTACCAAATATATCGAAAGTTATCAATATTTTATTGGCAGTCCACCGGTTCTAATACATTACAATGCTCAATAGAGTTTAATACTTCATCCATCCCAACGCTAAACTTTGCTGTACGTAAGTCAACATCCATCTGCATCCGTAAAAAATATCCTTCAGAAACACCAAAATATTTTGCCAGACGCAAAGATGTATCTGCCGAAATAGCTCGTGTACCATTCAAGATCTCCTGAATCCGTGATACAGGCACATGTATATCTTTAGCTAATCGATATGCAGATAATCCTAATGGCTCCATAAACTCTTCTTTCAATATTTCACTAATGGTAGGTGTGGAAATAAACTTATCCATATATATCCCCTCTCTATCAATGATAATCTATAATTTCTACATCATAAAAACTATTAATGTCTTTTACTTTAAAACATAGCCTATACTGGCTATTAATTCGTAAACTATACTGACCAAAGCGATCTCCTTGAAGCAATTCCAATCGGTTCCCCGGCGGCCAACGTAAATCTTGTAATGATTCAGCATTATCAAGTAGCATTAATTTACGAAGTGCTAAACGTTGTATAAACGGAGAAAATCGTTTTGAAAAACTTTGATGGTAAATCTTTTCTGTTTCTTTATCCTTAAATCCGATAATCATAGAATCTCTCCTTTGATTATACCTGTTAAACAGGTATAATTCAATAACATATACTTGAAGAATAACTATACATAGAATTGAAATTATTCTACAAAGAAT
>URZS01000186.1 GCA_900552445.1 uncultured Veillonella sp.
AGTGCAGACGTGTGCTCTTCCGATCTAATTAAGAGATTATATTGATTATTACAATACGAAACGTATTAAGCTCAAACAAAAAGAGGTAACGACCATTATCGTTACCTCTTTCCTATGTATATTTTGTTATATCTACTGCTTAACGAACGTGTTTAGCATGTTTAGCACGCATAGCTTGTTTCAAGCTATAGATTACCATTTCGTTCATGTAGAAACGTAATTCGTTGTTGTTCATGTTTTCAGTATTCTTTTCAAGAATAGCTAAAATTTGGCTTTCATATTCAGCTTGGCTCAATTGGGATACTGCAGGATTCTTAAAGAAGTCTTTGTAATCCAAATACATACGATCTAATGCTACGCGAGCATAGCTATCTTTTTTATAGCGATGGCTTGTGATGTACCAGCTACGACGAACGTTCATGTAGTACAACGCATTGTTAGCAAGACGTTCTTGACCAGACACACGGCCAGTATTTGGTTGATTAAGTTGGAATGCTGCGAATTCAGCAACAACTGCTTTTACTTCTTCGCTAGGAACTGCAAGAGAAACCTCTTGTTCGTTCACAGTCATAGGTGCAGATGCTTGTTCAGGCATCATCAATTGATCTTGAGCTGCATTAGCTTGACCAGCGAAACATACACCGGCAATTGCCATAATTGGTAATAATTTTGTTAATTTCATAGTTCTCCTCTCTCGAAGTGCCCTCCCCAGAGCTACTTCATTTATCATGTACTAGATATATTTCTTTAGGAACTGTTATTTCCATAGAAATCCCCATACTAAGCATGGTAAATTTATTAATACAGTCAGTAAGCATCTATCAATAATGATTCCGTAGCTTACCGTTTCATTAGTATACACGATACATCGTATTTCGTCTATATAATTTTGCCTTAAATGTAGAAGAAAAATGAAGAGGTGCTATGTGCTTAACTCTATGACAAATACTATAAAAGCCTCCTAATAATACAGTTATGACTCTACTATTAGGAGGCTTGATATATTTGGGCTATTTTACAAAGTAGTATTTATTAAATCTTCCTTAGAATTTATGTGTAAATCCTGCATTCACAGACCAGCCAGCTTTATAGTCGCCAGATAGACCTGTACTAATATCAGCGAAGATGCTGTTATTTGCATTGAAGCCATAGCGGCCACCGAATGCTAGATCTGTCCAAGTACCTTTCATGTCTTCGGATGTGTATTTAGTAGTAGCACCACTTGTGTACGCAGTTTTCACTGTACCAGAGAAGGCATGGTTCACGCCAACGCGAGTATAGATATTACCTGCACCGAAGTTTTTACCGATTTCAAGGCCAAGACCACCTGCTGTGCTGCTCACACCAGATTGATCTACATGCATGCTGCCCGCATTGAAGCTGTCCCCACCGAAGTGAGTGTAGCTCAATTGTGCTTGTGGTTCAATGTATGTACCATTTGAAAGCTTCACAGTTTTACCGTAGCGTGCACCGATAGAGTATGCATTAGCTTTAGTCTCGCCAGACAGGCTTTCACCAATTTCATTACGAACAGTGAAGTCGTTAGAAGCACGACCTACTTGGGACTCGATGTGGATGTATTGGTTGTTACCAAGATCTTTCAAGCCGTACGCACCAACAGCAAAGGCTTTTTCCTTGCCAGTACCGTTGAATACGTAATCATCGTTGCCACGAAGGTAAGAAACTTGGCCACCTACGGTCCAACCACTGCTAGTTTTAGCATCGTAACCACCTTGAATGCGTGTATACGTAGTATCTGTGTCGATACCTGTTGCATTGAAGCTGTATTTACCGCCTCCAACGCGAGCCCAAATACCTGTTGGTTCGCCTTGTTGCAATACACGTGGACGATACATATTATCTGTCAATGTTCTCCAACCGTTGATATTACTCATGATAGCAGAACGAGCGCCACGCATATGAGGTGTATCAAAATCACCTACCACAACATGAATATGACCGTTGTTTTCAGGTTTAGGAGCTGGAGCTGGCTCTGGTTTTACTTCTGGCTTTGGAGCCGGAGTTGGTGCTGGTTTCACCTCTGGTTTTGGTGCCGGAGCTGGTGTCGGTTTCACCTCTGGTTTTGGAGCCGGAGCTGGCTCTGGTTTTACTTCTGGTTTTGGAGTTGGTTTAGGTTGTGGCTTAGGCTCAGGTTGTGGTGCTGGCTTATTATTGCCATATACGTATTTACCTTGACCATTTTTATCTGCTTGCCAAGTAATAGCCCCTTCCTTAGCATGACCTTCAGTCAACACCTTAAAGCGTGCAGACTCAGCACCATTAGAAGCAATGCCTACAGTACCTTGAAGGTTTCTTTCACCATTTACATAGTTATGATAGTAAATCTTGTGAGCCAAGTTATCTAAAATTTTATTTACATTCTCCTCAGAGGATACATCAAGCCCTTTTTGACTAGAGAATACATGGGCGTACGCATTAGGTGCCGCACTTGTAATATGAATATCTCCACCCCAGAAGGACTCTGGAGTCAAACCATTATAGGTTTTTGTTGGTGGTGTATA
Organism: uncultured Veillonella sp.; assembly: GCA_900552445.1. Lineage (GTDB taxonomy): Bacteria > Bacillota > Negativicutes > Veillonellales > Veillonellaceae > Veillonella. The sequence continues at coordinate 2,523 of URZS01000186.1, forward strand.
TGCTGGATCTTCAGTATCGTCATACTCACCATTTATATCATAAAAGAAATTTACATGACCTTCTAACTTATCGATATGAATTTCATTGTGCTCATTTTGAATGACAGAATTTTCAAAACTACGGTTTTCAGAACCTACCAAGCGATGTACATGGCTTGGTGTTGTCATCGTGCTAAAGCTAGTACCATCTAAACCACCTTGATAGAAATGATCCCAATAGCCACGCTGACCAAGGAATACATTGATATGGTTTGGTTGTTTTGCATTTTTATCTGCTAAGTTAAGAGCAAAGCCAGTCCATAGTACTTCATCACTATCTAAACCAATATTAATTTCAGATGGATGAGTAGCACTGCCATCAATTCGCACATCACCTTCAATAGACATATCATGGCTAGTAAAATTACCAGTATTACCATCTACGCCAAGATTTACAGTGCCGCCATTAGCAATAACTACAGGTTTGCTAAGTCTTCCCATTTGAATAAGGCCAGCTTTAACATTAACAGTACCACCATTTTTACTGATAATGAAAGAGCGACGTTCTGCAGGTATGCTAGCAAGCACATTATCTACAGTAATCGTACCTCCAGTATCCGCATCAATACCAGCAGTACTACCAACCACTTCACCAAGACTAAGTTTACTACCATTTGTGGCAGTAAGATATGCACCTTCCGGTTTAGTAACATATGTACTCTCCGCCATTGCATACTGACCTACAGAGCTAGCAATTGTAAGGGCAATTGCTA
>URZS01000187.1 GCA_900552445.1 uncultured Veillonella sp.
TAAAAGACCAAACCCTATGGGTAACAGGCCATCTATACTATCCATTACTATTCCTTTCATCTAACTATGGAAATACCTTATTTCTATATTATATCAAATTATTTACGATACCCCAGTTCGGATAACATACCAGATTTATTGCGCCAATCCTTTTTAACTTTAACCCAAAGATCTAAGTATACCTTTGTAGCTAATAGCTTTTGAATATCTGCACGCGCCTCAGCACCTAGTTGTTTCAATAGAGCACCTTTTTTACCAATGATGATACCCTTTTGAGAGTCTCGTTCACAGTAAATGGTAGCCCGAATATAGGTTGTACCATCATCGCGTGTTTTCATCTCATCTACGTCCACAGCAATAGCATGAGGAATTTCATCACGAGTAGCTAACAAGATTTTTTCCCGCACGATATCAGAAATGATAAGGCGTTCTGGTTGGTCTGTAATCATGTCCTCTGGGAAGTATTGTGGACCTTCAGGCAAAGTTTCTTCTAGTACCTTAAGAATCTCTGATAAGTTCTCTTTATCTTTTGCAGAAATTGGTATAACACCAGCAAATGGATATGCATTTTGATAAGATACAATGGCTTCTAATAGCTCTTCTTTTTTAAGAGTATCGATCTTGTTAACTACCAAGAATACAGGAACTTTTACGCGTTGTAATTGTTCAATAATAAAGTTGTCCCCAGGACCGCGTTTTTCATTGCCTGCTACTACAAATAAAACGGCTTCTGTTTCTTTTAAGGACTCAATAGCAGCATCTACCATGAATTCACCAAGCTTATGTTTTGGTTTATGCACACCAGGTGTATCCATGAATACGATTTGTTTTCTTTCATCTGTATATACGCAGATGATACGGTTACGAGTTGTTTGAGCCTTATCGGATACGATAGCGATTTTATCACCAATAAGAGCATTAATTAAGGTAGATTTACCAACATTTGGTCGACCTACAACGGCTACAAAGCCTGATTTAAAATGTTCGTTGTTATTCATTATATGGTGCATCCTCCCGCACATAACCGAGATTGCCAAGGATAAACTCTTCCTCTGTACGCATCTCTTTTTTATCTTCGTCGTTCATATGGTCATAGCCTAAAATATGTAAACAACTATGAGTCGTCAAGTACGCTAACTCGCGTTCAAAACTATGTCCATATTCAATAGCCTGTTCACGAGTACGCTCTAAAGAAATAATCATATCACCTAGTAAATGATGTTCCTCTTCACTACCTTCGTAATCGTCCCCTTCATTAAGTGCAAAGGACAATACATCGGTAGGTCTATCGATACCGCGATATTCTTTATTAAGCTCGTGAATCTTTGCATTATTACAGAGTAAAATACTCATTTCATCTTCTTCAAGACCATATACGCGACTTACTTCGTCACAAACCTTACGGATAATGGCCTCTATATTAGAATCCTCTTGAATTCCTTCATCATAGCTAATATGTATGTACATACTTACCCTTTCGCTACATTCTCTGCAGATGCATCAGTTGTTGTAGTATCACCTGCTAATTTACGCTCATGGTACGCATCGTATGCTTTTACAATGCGGCCTACTAAATCATGACGCACCACGTCTTGATCGCTAAAGTAAACCATATTAATGCCCGATACATGACGCAATACCTTTTCAGCCTCACCAAGACCTGATACAACTCGTGGCGGCAAGTCAATTTGCGTTTTATCGCCGTTTACAACCATTTTAGAATTGTTACCTAAGCGAGTTAAAAACATTTTCATCTGTTCAGCTGTCGTATTTTGCGCCTCATCGAGAATGACAAAAGCATTTTCTAAGGTACGACCACGCATATACGCTAGTGGTGCTACCTCGATAGTACCGCGCTCCATAAAGCGTTGTACTTGCTCGATGCCAAACATTTCATGTAATGCATCATAAAGAGGTCTTAAATATGGATCTACCTTATCTTGTAATTCACCAGGCAAAAAACCTAAGCGTTCCCCAGCCTCTACGGCAGGACGAGTCAAAATAATTTTATCTACATTTCTGTTCTTCAAATAGAAAGCTGCCAATGCTACTGCTAAGAAGGTTTTACCTGTACCTGCAGGACCGATACCAAAGGTTATGGTATTTTTACGAATGCTATCTACATAGTACTTCTGACCTTCCGTTTTAGGCGTAATATTTTTGCCCCGCATATTAACGGATAGCGTATCTTCGAACATATTATGTACCGCATCGGCTTTGCCATTAGCTACGAGTTTTGCGGCAATGCGCACTTGAGACTCTGTAATAGTACTGCCCTCGCGGTAGAGGAATACTAATTCCTCAAGAGTACGATAGAGGGCATTAACTTGGTCCTCATCACCCTTAATAACTACAGTATCACCGCGTGCCACAACATCAGCAGAGATGACCTCAAGCATCATATGTAAATAACGATTATGTTGACCTAGTATGGATTGTGCTAGGTCATATGTAGGAAATGTAAATACTTGTTCGCTCATACAACCTCCTAGTCTATAAACTTACGAACTGCTTTACCATTGAGGTAATCGCAAAGATCACCTTGATGTGCATCTAGTTCGTCTAACTTATCATCAATTAAATCTTGTACGCGCCACCAACCCATAGACCAATTTGTAAAGAGCGTATTATCTTCAGGTGCACGCCCCACAAGTCGTTGCAATACAATGTCAGGGTGTAAATGACGGACAAAGTTGACTACCCGGTCAGCATATTCTTCTGCACTGATTAAGGTGAACTGACCTTCTTGGTACCACTTGGCCATCAATGTATTTTTAACGATATATAAGGCATGTAATTTAACTTGATCAACACCGAGAGCTGATAAGATACGGGCCCCTTCGATGGTATCTTTCATGGTATCCCATGGAAGATTAACAATCATATGTGTAGTAATGTTAAATCCGTATCGTTTGATGCGCAGTACGGCATCAATAAACTGTGCTAAATCATGACCGCGATTAATTTTCTCTAACGTATCATAATTAACCGTTTGTAGGCCTAATTCAATATAGATATCTTTTTGAAAACGATCACGAATATCCGCCAAGATTTCTAGGTATTCATCGGCAATACAATCTGGTCTCGTTGCAATGGCAATACCTACAGCTTCGTCGATGCACCCTTGCTCCATATAGTTTTTAAAATCATCAAGACTCAAGTAAGTATTACTGAAGTTTTGATAATAAGGTATAAATTTTTTCGCCTTGTATTTTGGACCTATGTGGGC
>URZS01000188.1 GCA_900552445.1 uncultured Veillonella sp.
AATTTGTTTATAGAATCCTATCTGAGGAGAGATATGATGAAGAAATTTGCTCTTACAACGTTAGCTGTAATGGCAGCCGTTGGTGTATTGGCGGTTCAGCCTGCTGATGCGAAAAAGGTACAACAAGATCCAGTGGTATCACCTATCGAAATGCCTATGAATGATGAAATTCAACAGGCAAATGGTGTATCTAAAGCCATTAATAAAGAAACACAACGTTTGTCTAATAAGTTAGCAGACGCTACTAAAGGTATGGTTAAAAAGAACTGGAAGACTATTTATGTAAAAGCCGTGCCTACGGGAGATAAGGCAGCTGTACGTTTCTATTATGTAGATAATAGAGGCCAAGTATATAATGGTCAAGTCATTAAAAATACAGGTTTATCTAAAGGTAAATACATGACAGGTTCTTTGCGTCAAACTGAAGCTTTACAAGAGCTAGTTAACCATTTGCAGCGTACTGGTCAAGAGGTACCGTCCTCTATCGATATTATCATTACGCAAGGTGGATATCGCAGTAAAACAATCTTTAATTACGATGAAGATACAAGCAATCTTGCAGCGTATCAACAACAATATGAACAACAAAACTTCCCGACTATGAAGTAGGACGTATTAGGAGTTATATGATAAAAAAGAATATGCTACCCGCTTTCTTTATATCATTAGATGCCTATTATGAAAGAGAATACTAAAGAAAAAACTAGATAATATTATTATGATAGTTAAAAAGGACTGTAATAGAATGTTTTTAGCATTCTATTACAGTCCTTTTAATTAGATTACGTAGTCGTCGGAATCGTCTTTCTTAGGTTTTTTGTAAATTTCTTTTACGCCAGCCATCTCGATAAGTTCTTCACCAAGAGCATCTTCATCGTCCGTGTTAAGCATGGAGTAGAAGGCCCAAAGGATAACGAACCAAATTGGTGTGAATAAGAGGGCAATTCGTGTATCTTCGTTTAGCGCTAGAATAGCTAAAACGAAAACGAAGAAGGCGAGAATTACATAATTCATTACTGGATATAGGGGCATTTTGAATTTAGATTGTGCCGCTAATTCAGGGTTTTTCTTGCGATATTTGAGATGACAAATAACCATCATCGCCCAAATAAAGATGAAGCAGAAGGTAGAGATAGATGTAATCATAACGAATACTGCTTCAGGCATTACGTAGTTAAGTACAACCGTAATCAATAATACGGCTGCAGAGAAAATCGTTGCTTGGTACGGTACGCTGCTGTGCGTTAAGCGACGCATAGAGCTAGGTGCATGACCGCGTTTAGCAAGGGCATAAATCATACGGCCTGTACTAAAAATACCCGAGTTAGTAGCAGATGCAGCAGATGTGAGTACTACAAAGTTTACAATGCCTGCAGCGGCTGCGATACCAACAGCGGTAAATACGGCTACAAATGGGCTAGCAGATGGGTTAACGGCCGTCCAAGGGTAAATACTCATGATGATAGCCAAGGAGCCCACATAGAATAAAATAATACGCAATGGAATGTTGTTGATGGCCATAGGAATAACCTTTTCAGGATCTTCCGTTTCGCCTGCTGTCAAACCTACGAGCTCGATGCCTGTGAAAGCAAATACAACCATTTGGAATGATAAGATAAAGCCCATCGTTCCGTTCGGGAACCATCCTCCATAATTCCACATATTACTAAAGGCGGCGACACCCGCATCAGTAGTAAAGCCCGTGAAAATCATGATGATGCCGATAATAATGAGGGAGATAATGGCAATTACCTTAATCAAGGCAAACCAGAACTCCATTTCGCCGAAATATTTTACAGCTGTTAAATTCATTAATAGCAAGGCGACTAGAACGAGTAAGGCTGGTATCCACTGCGGCAGCCACGGTATCCAGTACTGCATATAGAGGCCTACGGCCGTCAAGTCAGCCATGGCTAGTGATAGCCAACAGAACCAGTATGTCCATCCTGTGATAAAGGCAGCTCGATCACCTAAATAATCTTCCACGAAGTCGATAAAAGAGTGGTGATTCAAGTTGGATAATAACAATTCGCCTAATGCTCTCATGATGAAGAAGCAGATAATACCTGTAATAAGGTAGGCGAAAATAATGGATGGACCGGCCAAGTGAATGGCACGACCGGAGCCTAAGAATAATCCTGTACCAATAGCGCCACCGATGGCGAGCAACTGTACGTGCCGGTTCTTAAGTCCCCGTTTTAACTGATGTGTATCAGACATAGTAAAGACCTCTTTTCTACAAACTATCTACAAATATAAAAAGCCATGGATAACCATAGCCTCTATAATCTATAGAATCTATAAAACTATTTTTTTATAATACAGTATCTATTGTAAAAAGTCAAATGTATTTATACAGTAGACATATAGAAAGAAAAGTATTATTAATATACGAATAAAAGAGAAATTATTCATATTTAAAAAATACGATGCCTTAAAAGGGTTCTAAAATTTGCTATAATAATATATAGATTATCTTTTACGTAAAGCCGTGGAGGTTATTATGAGACGACAAGATCGCATGGTTATAGATATAGATGAAATTAAAGGGATTTTAAATAGTACTCGTATCATTCATCTAGGTATGATGGATGGTGACTATCCTTATGTGGTGCCATTACATTTTGGATATGAATTTACAGATGAGGCACTTTATATCTATGTACATGGGCATTATGAGGGGAAGAAGTTTGATTTAATTCAAGGAAACTCTCATGTTTTTGTTGAAATTGATGGTAGCGATGAAGCCCTCGTTTCAGGTGGAGATATACCATGTAAATATAGCTCGGTTTACTCTAGTGTGATGGGCCGAGGAGAGGCTACCTATTTAGAGTCTATTGATGAAAAGGATCATGGTTTACAAGTATTGATGAAACATCAGACAAGTCGTGAGTTTACTTTTACGGAAGCCATGGTAAACTCTGTAGGTGTAGTTCAAATTAAAGTGGTAGATTATACTGCAAAAAGACGAAGACAACTTGAGCAAGATGCTATTATGCCTCCATTAAATAAATAATGATACAACATCCTATTGAACTCTTTTATCATATAGTGTTCAGTAGGATTTTTTATACAAAATGAATACAATATAGCTCTTTTT
>URZS01000189.1 GCA_900552445.1 uncultured Veillonella sp.
TAACTGCAGAAGGTTATACATTTGCACCAGGCAAATCTACCACATTAGTAGAGGGCTCTGATGTTACAATCATCGCTTGTGGTGCCTTGGTTGGACCTGCTGTAGAAGCAGCCAAATTGTTAGGTGAGTCTAATGTATCTGCTCGAGTTATCAATATGGCATCTATCAAGCCTATCGATGCAGATGCAATTATTAAAGCAGCTGCTGAAACAGGTGCTATTGTTACCGCAGAAGAACATAATATCATTGGTGGTCTTGGTTCTGCTGTGTCTGAAGTTGTTGTGGCTAATAAGCCAGTTCCTATGGAGTTCGTTGGTGTACAAGATACATTTGGGGAGAGTGGTACACCAAAAGAATTAATGGCTAAATATGGCTTAACAGCAAAAGACATTGTAGAAGCAGTCAAACGTGTAATCACTCGTAAATAATCAAAGGGGACCCCATGATTGAATTTAAGAATGTTAGTAAAGTCTATGATAATGGTTCTGTTGCATTAGACGATGTGTGTTTAACCATTAACGATGGTGAATTTGTCCTCGTTTGTGGTCACAGTGGTGCAGGGAAATCAACTCTATTTAAGTTGTTAACACATGAAGTTGTGCCAGACACTGGTACAGTTATCGTTGATGACTTTGATGTTACGCGCATGAAGCGCAGCAAAATTCCAAAATTACGTAGAAAGCTAGGCGTAGTATTCCAAGACTTCCGCTTGTTACCAAATAAAACGGTAGCTGAAAATATCGCCTTTGCCCTCGAAGTAATTGAAGAAAAACCAAAAATTATTAAAGAAAAGGTAAGTCATGTATTAGAGCTTGTTGGCTTAAGTGATAAGGCTAATGATTTACCAGAGGATCTATCTGGTGGTGAACAGCAGCGTGTTGCTATCGCTCGTGCTATTGTTAATCGCCCGTCCGTACTCATTGCTGATGAGCCTACAGGCAACCTAGATCCTGATACAAGTAAGGATATTGTAGATTTGTTCAAGCATATCAACAATTTTGGCACTACCGTTATTATGGTTACCCATAATATGGATCTTGTTTCGTATTTAAATAAACGCGTTATTCGTTTAAAAGACGGCCGCGTTCTAAGTGATAATATGAGAGGTGCAGAAATTAATGAAGCCTAGAACGATAAAATACTATTTTAAAGAAGCTCTGAAGTCTATGAAGCGTAACGGGCTTATGACCTTAGCGTCCATTTCTACAGTAGCTTTATCCTTATTTATGCTTGGTGTATTTCTTTGTGGTGTTATCAATTTGAATAATATGGCATCTAGCTTAGAAAACCAAGTACAGTTGAGCATTTACTTAAAAGATGGCTTAACAACAGAACAAATTATGGCTGTAGGTAAGCAAATTAAGGCCATACCAAATCTTAAAAAGCTTGAATTTGTTAATAAAGAACAAGCTATGAAAGAGTTTAAAGAGCGTCTTGGTGATCAACAGCAATTAGTTAATGCGTTAGGTGGTGTAAATCCATTACCTAATTCTTATGTATTAACTTTTGATAATCCTAGTGATGTAAAGGCAACTGCAAAGCTAGCTACGACCTTCCAAGGTGTAGAAAGCACACATTATGGTCAAGATATTGTAGAAGAGCTCTTCCGCATTACTCAAGTTATTCGTATTGGTGGTATTGTATTGATTGCTTTTTTAGCAGCCGCTACATTATTTATTATTTCTAATACGATTCGGTTAACTGTATTTGCTCGTCGTAAAGAAATTGCAATCATGAAGCATGTAGGTGCTACTAATGGCTTTATCCGGTGGCCATTCTTGATTGAAGGCATGTTGTTAGGCTTAATTGGTGCTATTATTGCCGTTCTTTGCGTAGGTGAGTTCTATCACTTTATTACTATGGAAGTATCTGAATCTTTAGCATTCTTCCCATTAGTACCAATGTTCCCATTCTTCTATGATGTGGCTATCTATATTTTAGGTGGTGGCATAGTAGTAGGTGCTATTGGTAGTACTATTTCTTTAAAACAATACATGAAGGTGTAATGTTTATGAAATATAAAACAATAAAATCCCGTCTTGTAGCAACAATTTTAACGGGTATAGTCGTACTGGGAACACCTCTATACATAGTTGCAGAAGATGAAGATTTAACGAATCAACTCGATTCGATTCAACAACAAGTAAATCAGCAAAATGCTATTAAAGCAGATGCTGAAACTGTCATTGTTAGCGTGTCTGAGCAATTGCGTCAAATTGAAGAACAATTGCGTCAAGCTCAACAACAATTAGAAGTAATTCAACAGCAACGTATAGCAGTAGAAAATGATATTACTGTTAATGAAAAGTTACTGGCTGAAGCACAAAAGCGTTTAGAAGGCCGTGAAGCTGTTTTCTATAAACGTGTACGTGATATTTATATCAATGGTCGTTTGAGTTATTTAGATGTAGTTATTGGTTCTAAAGACTTTAAAGACTTTGCAAATCGTTTAGAAATCTTAAAGCGTATCATTGATTCAGATATCAAGTTAATTGATGAAATTAAAAAAGAGCGAGCTGAAATAGCTGCTCGTAAGCAAGCCCTTGAACAATCTCGTGCTAAATTAGTAGAGCTTGAAAAAGCGGCAGTGGCTAAACAAGCTGAAATTGAACAGAAGAAACAAGAGCGTGAAGTAGTTCTACAAAAAGCACAAAATGATCGTGCTGTAGCAATGCAAGCTGTAGAAGAATTAAATGCATCATCTGCTCAAATTACAGCTCTCTTAAAAGCGCGCCAAGCAGAACGTGCGGCTGCTCGTGCAGCAGCAGAAGCAGCAGCCGCAGCGGCGGCTCAACAAGCTGTACCAAGTTACTCTTGGGTACAAGGGTCTGGTCAACTTGGCTGGCCTGTTAGCGGTGAAATTACTTCACCATATGGCTATCGGACACATCCAATTTGGGGCACAACGATTTACCACTCAGGTATTGATATCGGTGTTGATGAAGGCACACCTGTTCATGCCGCTGATGGAGGTACTGTTGTTTGGTCTGGCTGGATGGGTGGTTATGGTTATGCCGTAGTTATCGATCATGGTAATGGCATGTCTACTCTTTATGGCCATAATTCTGAGCTTGCTGTTTCTGAA
>URZS01000190.1 GCA_900552445.1 uncultured Veillonella sp.
GGTACCAATGCAAATGTTCAAAGGCTATCTGACATGTTTCGCCTTCTTTCGGGCCAGAATCTCGTCGTCCAATTTGAACACGAATATCTTGATCTCCAACTTGGATATTGTAATCCGTTACTTCACCAAGATAAGAGCGACGTTTTACGATACCAGGGATTCCACCTTGTTGAACAAATTCAATGTCAGATGGACGGCTTGCTAATATCGCTTTACCTTGTGAAAGTAAATCATTATTTGGCATTTCTGGAAGATTAAAAATACCATCAACTTTATCAATATGAATACCTTGCGATGATAGGTTTACATTTAATTGATTTGATAACCCGATAAAATTGAAGACAAACTTGTTCGCTGGGTTGTTATAAATATTTAATGGGGTATCAATTTGTTGTACCGCCCCTTTCTTCATGACCATAATACGATCTGAAAGTGCCATCGCTTCAGATTGGTCATGAGTCACATAAATAATTGAGAACCCAAATTTTTTCTGTAATGCTTTAATTTCAAAACGCATTTCTTCGCGAAGATGGGGATCTAGGCTTGATAATGGTTCGTCTAGTAACATAACATCAGGGTTAATTGCTAATGCTCTAGCAAGTGCCACACGTTGTTTTCCACCACCAGATAAATCGTCAGGGCTTTTCTTAGCAACACTAAGTAAATTAGTGTGTCTTAAGGCATCAGTTGTTCGTTTTTCAATTTCTTGGGCTGAAATATTTTTGAGTTTTAACGGAAAGGCAACGTTATCATATACTGTCATATGTGGCCATACCGCAAAGGCCTGAAATACCATACCGAAATTGCGTTTCTCTGGTGGAAGATAGAAATTGTCTTTCTTCGATGACAGTAATTTATCACCGACTTTAATTTCTCCTCCGTCTAAGTCTTCAAAGCCTGCAATCATTCGTAGAGTAGTTGTTTTTCCACAACCTGATGGCCCTAGCATAGAGAAACATTCGCCTTTTTCGATAGAAAGGTTAAGATCTTCAATGGCAATAACATCACCAAATTTTTTCATGACATGATTTAATTGAATATAGCTCATCTTTTACTCCTAACCTTCTATTTTTGAGTTTTCTTTTCAGCATAACGTTTAATAACGGTTTGACCTAATACAATGATTATTAGGGCAATACCCGCTAATGCCGCAGAATAAACCGTTTCACCGTCTTCATTTAGGGTATAAATAGCTACCCCGATAGTTCGAGTAGAAGGACCATATAACATAACAGAAACGGTTAATTCACGTAGAGCTGGAAGGAAAATAAGGAAGAAAGCAGCAATCATCCCAGGTCTTACGAGTGGGATAACAATATCTTTTAAGGATTGCCACATACTTGCTCCACATGCTCGAGAAGCTTCAACTAATGAATCATGTACTTGCTCAAGTGCTGCAGAGTTGGCTTTGAGTGAGAAAGCCATATAACGTGCAATGTAAGCAATTAAAATAATCCAAACGGTGTTGTAGAGATTGATGCCAAATTTACCACTCCAAGCAAGGATCACCCCAAGAGCAATTACAGAGCCAGGTACGGAGAATGGCAACATACCTAAGAACTCAAGAATGCCTTTTCCGCGAACACGCATTTTAACGATAACATAAGAAATCATTACCCCAGCAAACATGGTAATCAGTGCTGCAGCAAGACCGAGAGTCACACTATTGCGAATTGCATCTTTTGTTAACTGCCATTCAAATAAGATGAATTTATAGTTATCTAATGTGAGATTTTCCCATGTAATTGGTAATCCATAGGTTTTTAATCCGCCAACAAGGAAAATCGTGACTGTAGGCAATACGATTGTAAAGGCGATGTAGAGTAAGCAAATCACAAGCAACGGTTTTCTCAAACCACGAAGTTTTACTTCGATAGGTCTAAAGCTTTTACCTGCAATAATTTGGAAGCGGCCTTTATTTAAGATTTTGTTTTGTAACCAAATAATCAGTGCTGCAGTGAATACTAAAACAGTTGCAAGCACAGTACCGGTACGAATGGCTTCAAAACTACCCGCACTTTGGTGAATGCGTTCATAAATGAGGGTTGGAATGTTGAAAATACCATTTTCTACGCCCAGTACGGCAACTGTACCAAAGTGAGCCATGGAATAGAGCATAATGAGTAATGCACCAGAAAGGATACTTGGCATAACGAGTGGAATGGTAATTTTACGTGTAATAGTAAAGAGGCTTGCGCCTGAGATTCTCGCTGATTCTTCTAATGTAGGGTCCATGCGCTCTAATGCACCACAGACTTGGATAAAGACGAATGGGAAAAGATACATCGTTTCTACAGCCATAATACCAGCGTAGCTATAGATATTAAAAATAGGCCCATCAAATCCTAAATCCATAAAGAATTGGTTAATGTAACCAGAACGTGGTGAAAGTAACATTTTCCAAGCTAATGCCCCAATGAAAGAAGGAAGCATAAAAGGTACAAGGAACATCACTTTCATAAAACCTTTATAAGGTAGATCTGTTCGAGTTACTAACCAAGCAAAAAATGTACCAATAATCGTACTCATCACAGTTACGCCAGATGCGATGAAAAGTGAATTGAGTAATGCTTCATAGGTTTCTTCTTGCTTAAGAATATTCACCACATCGGTGATATTAAATTGCCCATCAACCCAAAAAGAATTGAGGAAAATAAGTAAAACAGGAACCGCAACAACGATAACTAAGATACCGATAGATAAGGCTAGAATAACGTTAGCAATATTGAATGGATGATTATTTTGAATAGTTGTAGCCATAATAAACCCCTCTAGATTTCTTTAGCAGAATCAAACCAAAGCAAATCATGAAAACTGATAAAGCAATTTTCACCTTCATTGAACATTAAATTATTACGTAATGCTTTATTAGTTGGGATTTCTGTTCGTAGTGTTACACCATCAATCTCTACCATATAATCCATTACTGCGCCAAGAAAGCTGGCTCTTGATATTTTTCCTAGTACACCCTCATTGTCTTTGCTTAGTATGATATCGGAAGGCCGACATCCTAATTTCCCAGAGTTAGGTGGCAAGTTTTTCCAGTTTAAAATTTGATTACCTT
>URZS01000191.1 GCA_900552445.1 uncultured Veillonella sp.
ATTGTTGATAGTAGGCTGCATATCCGCCCCTGTGAAAGCAACAATACATGTACCTTTTACAGTTAATGTAGGTGGTAGTATGGTACACTCTAAGGCCCCTGCAGGTTTTGTATTACCTACCAATGCCTGTCCCAATAGATAGCTTTCACTATCCATAGGCCCCGCAACAGGCATACCATATTGTTGGTACCCTACGCGGCCTATATCTTGTATCGTCGTATACATACCAGGTGCATCTACGTGGATAACAGCATTTTCAAACTTATTTAATGCCACGTAAATCACCTACCTCTACTTCATGAATAACAGGAACATAATCAGTACCTAACGCTTTGATGCGATGGAATTCACTTTCATCAATAGGTACATAACGGACATAGTCACCTGCATTTAATAATGCGGCTTGGGCCTTTGACATATCATACATGGTCACTGGTGTGCGACCAATGATTTGCCAGCCTCCTGGGGAGTCAGATGGATATGTACCAGTCTGTTCCCCTGCAATCCCTACAGATCCGGCTGGAATCAAGGTTCTTGGCGAAGATAAACGAGGCGTCGCTATACGTGGGTCCATGCCACCTAAATAGGTAAAGCCAGGAATAAAGCCTAGCATATATACTAAATAATCAGTTCCACTATGAATAGATACGACTTCAGCTTCGCTTAAGTGATTGTGAGATGCTACAAAGCTAAGGTCGGGACCAAATTCACCACCATATACGGTAGGCACCTCAACAACCGTGACCAGTTCATTTGTGGTATCAGTCATACCTTCATCTAATGTAGGCTCAATAATGTTACAAATTTCAGAATAAGAATATCGCATTGCATCATATTCTACGAGCAATGCGCAGTAAGTCGGAACCAGTTCAATAATGCCTTCAAGCTGAAGCTCTTTAATTCGCTCTATAGTTTGTCGAATATGTCGATTAATTTTGGGATCGATCACTTGACCAAAATCAATAGAGATAGCCCGATCACCTACAGGTGAAATTGTAGGCTTCATATGTACCTCCCTGTATAACCTGAAAGGACCATTACATTCGAAGCGAACATAATGGTGCTTTCAAAGATATTAAATTAACCTAGAAGTTTAGCAATGCCTTTTAAGGATGTTACACCAATATAAGATGTTACAAGCACTACAATCCAACCTGTGTAATATAAAACTTTATTGTGTTTGTATGCCCCTACGATTTCAGATTTATGCGTTGCAAAGAGCATAACCGCCAATGTAACAGGCAAAATCAAACCATTTACAGAACCTGCCAAAATCAATAGGGTTGCAGGTTTGCCGATAAAGATTAAGATACAAGTAGAAATAAAGATGAAGGCCATAATAGTTAATTTTTCATTTTTTTCTACTACTTTAAATAGTGTTTTCAAGAAGGAAACAGATGTGTAGGCAGCCCCTACTACAGAGGTTAAAGCCGCACAGAAGAATACGATACCGAATAATTTATGACCGATTTCACCAGCACCAAGAAGGAACGCAGAGCCAGCTGGATCTTTAGGATCAAGCACAAAGCCCATGGATACAACACCAAGAACCGCTAAGAATAGCAATACACGAACTACGGCGTCTACAGTCATACCCATAAATGCTGCACGACGTACATCTTTCAAGTGCTCTTGGCCTGTAATACCAGCATCGATAAGACGGTGACCACCGGAGAAGGTAATATAACCACCTACAGTACCGCCGATGAGGGTAATCGTTGCAAGCCAAGGATAATGAGTAGGAACAAAGGCGTGAGTAGTAGCCTCAGCAACAGGTGGATTCGTAGAAAAGGCTACGTAACCGATGAGAACAAGCATAACTGTGCCGAGTATTTTTGCCGTGTTATCTAATACACCGCCCATTTTCTTAGATGTAAATAGTAAAATACCTAAAATACCGCTAATCGCAGCCCCTGTAGTGGTATCAACACCAAACATAATATTGAGACCCATAGATGCACCACCGATATTACCAATATTGAAAGCTAGGCCCCCAAGGGAAATCAAAAATGCCACAAAATAACCTAGACCTGGCAATACTTTATTTGCAATATCTTGACCACGCATTTGGGATATCCCAATGATAGTCCATACATTAAGCTGTGCAATAATCGAGAAAATAACAGATACAACAATGGCAAATGCAAAATCTGCTTTCAGCTCATTTGTAAACGCCGCAGTTTGCAACATAAATCCCGGTCCAATAGAGGACGTGGCCATCAAGAATGCTGCCCCTAACAGGACAGAGAAACTAGCTTTACCTGTAATTGGTTTCATAAGAACCTCCACATAGAACTAATACTTTATACAACACTTATTTTTTCCGGTCTTGGAAATTAGCTACCGTTACGCCCGCTTTCGCAAGACCTTCACGAATATACTTTGTGAAAGCGATCGCTTCTGGATTATCACCATGAACACAGATAGAGTCTGCCACAATATCTATGGTATTACCTGTATTGGTTACTACTTTACCTTCTTTAACCATCATAAGAACTCGTTCAAGAGCCTCTTGAGGATCTTTGATAAAAGCACCAGGCTCAGTACGAGGTACGAGCGTACCTTCATCGGTATAGCCACGATCTGCAAAGACCTCTTGAATCACAGGGATACCTCTACGTTGCGCCTCTTTAGCAATATAGCTACCGCTCAAGACCATAGCTGCAATGTTAGGATTTACCGCTTGTAATCCATCTAGTACGGCATCAGCCAACGCAGCTGTTACACAGGCTGTATTATAAAAAGCACCATGTAACTTCATATGCTGTAATGTAACACCATAACTATCACAGAAGGCTTGCAAAGCACCTAACTGATATATCATGTACGCTTTTGCTTCACTAGGATTTACTGCCATAGCACGGCGCCCAAAGCCCATCAAATCAGGATAACCAGGATGAGCACCTACGGCTACGCCCTTCTCCTTACACATGCGTACTGTAGCATCCATAATAAGAGGATCTCCAGCATGCCACCCACAGGCGACATTAGCACTTGTAACGTGATTTAAGACTTCGCTATCCATACCAGATCGGAAGAGCGTCGTGTAGGGAAA
>URZS01000192.1 GCA_900552445.1 uncultured Veillonella sp.
TATATATAACTATAATAAAAGTACTAATACAAGGAGTGGATATAGATGCAGCCATTTCGATTTATACACTGTGGTGACCTGCATTTAGGGGCACCCTTCCAATATGCTACAGGTATTAGCCGCGCCGTTGATCGCGCCGTGAGCGAAGCTACCTACGTAGCCTTTGATACAATCATTGACACTGCTATCGATGAGCATGTTCATGCCGTTGTCATAGCTGGTGATATTTATAATAGCGAAGATCACAATTTAGAGGCTCAAGTACGCTTTGTACGCGCCATGTATCGCTTGGCAGAACATCGCATTGCAGTCTATATGGTGCAAGGTAATCATGATCCTGCTGAAAGCTGGAAGGCGCAGTTGCAGATGCCAGATAATGTACATGTATTTTCTAGTGAGCAAGTACAACGCTTCCCGTTAATTGTTAACAATATTGAAATCGGTGGCGTTTATGGTATCAGTTGTGGTTATGGTAATGAAAGCGAGAATTATGCTCGTCAATATCGTGCTTTTGAACGGGATGAGTTTTCTTTGGCCGTCATGCATGGTACGGTAGGTTCTAGTGCAGGAGCCGAAAATCACAACGTCACTGGTCCGTGTAATTTGACGGATTTAGCTGAGGCCGCAATGGATTATTGGGCTTTGGGACATATTCATAAATCCCAAATTCTCAGCGAGGAGCCTCTCGTTGTATACGCTGGCAATCCTCAAGGATTACATCGTAAAGAGCTTGGTCCTAAAGGATGTTATTTAGTTTCTGTATCTCACAATGGTCATTGTGAACCGCGGTTTATTGAAACAAGTGCCATTCGTTTTGAGGAAATCAAAATCGATATTGCTGGTATGCAAAATGAATCTGAGTTATTAGAAATTTTGCGCCATAAAAAAGAAAACTTGCGCAAACAGCACAAGAAAAATATTTTGCTATCCATTGTTCTCAGTGGTACTGGTCCGTTACATCGCCTATGTACTCAAGAGGGCGTGCGCAATTTGTGGCTTCAAGAGTCGCAAAGTGAAGAAAAAAGTAAATCTGTATTCGTAATGCCTTATCGCATTATCTCTAATACGCGCCCTAGCATTAATTTAGCGGAGCGCCGTTTATTATCCGATGTAGTAGGCGACTATTTGCGCGCTTATGACGATATGGTGGAGGGGAATCCTGTACAGACGGCACGCCAAATCTTGGCGGATCGCCCTGAATTTAAACGGTTAGGCGTATATGCAGATGTATTGAGTGACGAATTATTAATGCGTGCTTTGAAACGTTGTGAAATAGAAGGTGTTACTGTATTGATGGGGGCTAACGATGAACATTAAAGGCATACGATTTGATGAGTTTGGCCCGTATCGTGATTGGTCTTTCACAACGGGTAACAATGGGGTTCAGCTCATGTATGGCCCTAATGAAAGCGGTAAAACATCGCTGCTCGAAGGGATGCGTACCTTATTGTTTGGAGGCACTCATAAGGCCTATGGTCCTATGACTGGTGCTCTCGATGTGGAACGCAATGGTGAAAGCTACTATATTGGCCGCAAAGGCAAACAGTTAGACTTTTACAGTCCTGGAAATCCTGCTATCCATGAAGAGCCTGGTCAGTATTGGTGGCATGGTATTGATAAAAAGACATATAATCGCATCTTTGCATTGACCTTAGAAGACTTGCAAGGCCTTGATGTATTGCAAGAAGTAGAGGTTCGGTCTCGTTTCTTTGGTGCTGAAGGGGGCGAGCATTTAGGCTCTGTCGTAAAGAATATGGAAAAAGGGGCTACTGATTTACTCGTAGCATCCTCAAACGGCAAACGTCGTATTAATGTATTGATGGATGAGTTGAAGGAAAACCGCCAAAAGCTCAGCCAATTGGCAGAGCACGAAGCTCAATACGTGGAATTGCAGAAAGCCTTTCACAGTACGGAACAGACGGAAGCTGAACTACAAGGCCAGTTGCAAGAGTGGAAGGAATATCGTGATGGCGTAGATGTAGTATTGCGTGCATGGGATACGTATCGCCGCAGTGAAGAGGCGCGTATGCACATGCAGCAGTACAATAGTGAACTCGCCTTGAGCCGCGATGAGTTCCTCACTATCGACGAAGACATCAAACGAGCTCGGGACAATATGCAATTATGGCAAGAAAAGGAAGCAGCGTTAATGCCTGCTAACTTTAGTCCAGATAGTCCCTTTGGCACCTATGGTCAAGATATTGAGGACCTCATTCAACAAGGCGCTAAGTGGGAACAATTACGCCGGGAGTGCGAAGAAGGGGACGCGTACATTCATAAGGTACGAGAGCAATTAGAGTATTCCCGTAAGATGTATTCCGCATGGCGTGATGATGAGCCTATGGCTGAGGATGTTAACTGGTTTGAAGGGGAACGCTTAGCTAGTCGTCTACGCACTGCTAAAGACCAATTGTTGCATTGGCAAGACCGTAAGCCTGCAGAGGCTTCTGATGACTTGCCAACAGCTAACCTTGATGGGGCATCTTTGCCAAATTATAGCGAAGAAGAGTTGGCGAAAAAAGAACATCTTGAACGCGAGTTAGAGTTAATCTTAATGGATATAGATCGAGTGACTGCAAAACGAGATAGTTATGGTCCCGATGCTCAACCGACGAATTTACCAAAATGGTTACAACGCATTAGCGGCATAGGTGCCGTTATTGGCGTATTGCTTGTGTTGGCTGGATTATTAGTTCTTGAATCTGTGCTCTATACTGTTGGCGGTTTCATCCTATTGATTCTGTCCATGGCGCTATTCTGGTATGCTACGTGGAGAGCTCATAATGGTAACTCCGATGTGTCTAAATTGAACTATGAGTTACAAATCTTATCCTCTCGTAGATCCGATGTAGAACATCAATTAGAGGCTTTGATTAAGGCCGCTACACCAGTGATTAGTCCAGTGCCATCTTTGGAGGGGGCAGCTCACCTCGACCGATGGATTCAAGAAGGCCATACATTGCAAGGTATTTATGATGAAGCCCTTGCAGCTTGGCAGAATTGGTTGCCTCAAGGGGCGGCGAAGAGCCTCACAGAAGATGACTTCTTCG
>URZS01000193.1 GCA_900552445.1 uncultured Veillonella sp.
GGTATGTTCTGTATTAACACGTTTAATCGTATCAGTAGCAGGCACACCAACTGTGGCAGCACCATATGTGTTAGCTGCGTCAGCGACAGCACCAAACATTTCTGTAGAAGCTAATGGACGTGCTCCATCATGAACAAGGACGATGTTACTAGATTCGTTAACCGCCTTAAGACCGCAAGCAACGGAGTCTTGACGCTCAGCACCACCAAGAACGATGTGAACAGGTACTGTGAGGTCCAAAACCTTAATATGTTCAGCCATATAGTCTCGTTCACCATCGGCTACAACGAGAATAATTTCGTTTAAGCCAGATAAGTTAGCAACATTCTGCAAAGTACGCTGGATAATAGAATAACGGCCAAGGGGTATAAATATTTTATTTTCTTTATATGCCATACGGCGTCCCGCCCCTGCAGCGAGAACGATACAGCTAATTACCTTGTCCATTTTGTCCCCCATCTACACGAGCAAAGATCATGCGACCTGCACTCGTTTGTAGTATAGATGTAACCATAACCTCAACATTTTGCCCTACATAAGGTTTACCATCTTCTACGACGATCATCGTACCATCATCTAGATAGGCTACACCTTGGTGTACTTCCTTACCTTCTTTCATGACTTGTACGCGAATCCACTCACCTGCAATAAGAGCTGGTTTTAACACATTTGCCAGTTCATTGAGGTTAAGCACTTCAATACCTTGTACGCGAGCTACCTTATTCAAGTTAAAATCATTGGTCATCAACTTCCAATGTTTATCTAAGGCAAGGCGCATCAACTTAGAATCAACTTCTTTAAGATCATCATAATCGTCTTCTACAACTTCAATAGCAACCTTATTAGCATCTTGCATATCTTTCAAAATATCTAGTCCTCGACGACCGCGATTGCGTTTTGTAGCATCTGCAGAGTCCGAAATAATTTGTAACTCGTTTAATACAAAGAGTGGAACCATTAGAGGTCCTTCAATAAAGCCTGTATTACATAGTTCTTTAATACGACCATCAATGATAACAGATGTGTCTAGTAATTTAGGTGTACTAGTAGCTTTATCTGATTTATGGGTGGAGAACATTTTAAAACGACTAGTTTTTTTAGTGCCGTCTCCGCCCCATTGTTGTACGTAGTTATTGTACATTTCAGGTCCTTTACGGGCCATGAGCTTGAGACCACTATATCCAAAAATAGCGCTAAGAATTATAGGAATATAAGGTCCTATAATAGGCACTTGATTGAATGCAACACCAATTAAATTTGCAATAATAAGACCGAATAATAAACCGATGGTGCCTGCAATCAATTCTTGATTTGGAATATGAGTGAGAACGCGCTCTAAACGTTTTGCAATTACTAACCCTTGTTTCAAAATAAATGATGAAATCAAATAGCCAATAAAAACACCTAACAATGTACCAACAATTAATACTGCAATACGTGCAACTGTTAATGACATGTCCCCGAAAGTCTCAAATTGAGATACCAAATACGGGTCGATAATAGGCGCCAAACTATCCATCCCTACATAGGCAGCTGTACCTACAAGGATGGCTATTACATAGCGCAAAATCCGATAAATCATCAAATCACCTCCTAATTAAGAAAACACGAGCTGCATCGCCTCTTGAATAGATTTGACGCCTCTAATCTTGATAGAACTATCATTATCCTTGATTTGCTTATAATTGCCTTCAGGAATAATAAACTTTTTGAAGCCTAGTTTTTTAGCTTCATTAATACGCTGCTCGATGCGTGGAATGCTTCGAACATTTCCAGTTAAACCTACCTCTCCTAAGATAACCATATCTGTAGGAACGATACGATTTTTTAAATTAGATACTATAGCTACGGCCATAGACAAGTCACAAGCTGGTTCGTTTACTTTAAGTCCACCAATAACGTTAACATACACGTCCTTATTGCCCAATGTAAAGCCACAACGTTTTTCTAATACCGCCAAAAGTACAATCAAACGGTTTAGATCATAGCCTATCGCTGTTCTTCTAGGCATACCAAAGGCCGTGGTAACCACCAAACTTTGCACCTCTACTAAGATTGGCCGAACCCCTTCGAGGTAAATCATGACAGCGCTGCCGCTTTCCTCATCAGACCGTTCTGCCAATAATGAAGCTGAAGGGTTAGATAATTCTTGCAAGCCTTCTTCAACCATGGCAAAAATACCAGTTTCAGATGTGGAGCCGAAACGATTTTTGATAGATCGCAATATGCGGAACTGATAGGATCGTTCCCCTTCAAAGTAAAGCACTACGTCTACCATATGCTCTAACATACGTGGGCCTGCGATATTGCCTTCTTTTGTGACATGACCAATAATAACCGTAGGAATATTGCGTTCTTTACAAAATCGAAGGAGTCGAGATGTACATTCTCGAACTTGACTAACACTGCCTGGAGCAGCATCGATATCACCAGTATACATAGTTTGAATAGAGTCAATGACAAGTAAGGATGGCGTCATTGCATCAGCTTGTTCAAGGATATGATCTAAATCTGTATCTGCAATAACTTGTAAACGTTCACTATTAATATGTAATCGTTCTGCCCTAATCTTAAGTTGTAACTGAGACTCTTCCCCTGATGCATAGAGAACTGTACCTACAGTATCTGCTACCTTTTGAGAGACTTGCAATAATAGTGTAGATTTACCAATACCTGGATCGCCACCTAACAGCATTAATGCACCAGGCACTATGCCACCACCTAATACGCGATCAATTTCACCAAAGGTTGTAGATACACGGGCAATAGACGAAATTTCAATATCTGGTAAAGCTGTAGGCTTAGTCGTTTGATTCCCTACACCACGGGAAGGTGTACGGCTATGTTTAGTTTCTTTAATAATTTCTTCAACTAATGTATTCCATTCGCCACATTGTGGGCATCGGCCCATCCACTTAGAAGACTCAGCCCCACAATTTTGACAGAAGAATACTGATTTTGCTTTTCCCATAATGCCTCAAAATATTTTAATAAGAAAAGAAAGGTCATGAATGATAACCATTCATGACCTTTTATG
>URZS01000194.1 GCA_900552445.1 uncultured Veillonella sp.
ATAAAATGCCTCGTTTTCAGTATACATCCAGTAATCAACTTTTATTTACTAGTATATTCTTTATATACCTTTACATAGTTTCATTCCTTACCAGTCCATGCCTGCTAACATCCATATTTCAGGTTTAATAAAATCAAATAATAGGAAATTACAAAACTATATTTTTTACCTAATAACTGTAATGATATAACTAAAAAAGGAGATAGCCCGCTATCTCCTTCTATACATTTATAGTTTTCCCTATATTTTACCAATATGTTCAATGTTGTAATTAGTCGATTACAATAACATGATCTGGATGTGCAATAGTAACTACAGCATGTTTTGGATCATTGTTATGTTCTAAGTACAACTGATCTCCTTCAAGGTGACCACGCCAGCCAACGACAATAGGATACTTCTTACTAATGGTTTTTAGTAATTCAAATGGTTCTAAATTTAAGATAGGTGCAAAGAATACATTAATGCCATCGAGCAATACTACTTCCGTATCACTACGGCTAAGAGCACGACAAATAACTTCCTCTGCTAATTGAGGACGTTCATCACGAGGCACAAGTAGGAATTCTTCTTCGATAAGCTGTTTAGCTTCCAAGTATTTCCAACCCTTTTGCTCGGACAATTCACGAATTAGCAAACTTTTACCAGAACCTGGACCACCAACGATAAACAATATACGTTCATCATCGTTTTGAATTTTTTCCCAACGTTCTTTTACATCTTGTACAGTAACCATATCCTTTGCCTCCTCGCTGCGACCTGTCCTATTTAACTGGACGGTCAGATAACATAACGGATTTGATATATTGGTTTTTTTCATCTAGGGCAAACTGTAAATAAGAATTGCTTGCCGCTGGATTTTTATATTCATATACAGTAGACGTGCCCGAATTCGTTGTAGATTCAACGATACGAGTTGGCATACCGTACACAAAGAGCAATAAATACTTAGTATCGCCCATCGCAATACCGCGACGTGTTGGGGTGTAAATATTTAATAGTACACGGTTGATGAGATTCTTTTTATCTACACTTACGCCGTATTCATTATAGCCAATGAACGCAGAGCCGAAGAGCATGCCCTGATGTTTCCAGTCATTATTAGAATCGTTGATGAAATGATCGTTTAGCTGTAAGCCACGCAATACAAAATCATCAGCAGTCAATTTGCCCGCCTCAAAATCATATACCGGTGCTTTTGGTAAACCAAATCTAGGCCATACTTGACCACTAATCATATCAACAGCCTCTACATTGCTTTGTTTGATGGTAAAAGCAATATATTCCTTTTGTTGACCAAGCATAGATTGTTGTTGGCTATTACTATTTGTATTCTCTACAGGACTCTTAAAATCCTTTTTTTGTGGCCATGAATTTTCAGAATGACCTTCATAAAGGAAAATATATGTCTCATTTTTTTGATCACGCCACATCGCATTAGGACTACCATAAGCAAATACCAATTCCATACGCGTGCTACCAGGACCAATATCACGCACTGTATTGACGCCTTTTTTCGTACTATGAATATTAGTAATAGTATTTGGTTCAAAGAAATACGTCGCCCCTTGACCACGCAATGGATCATTTACCAAGCGCTCTACAGAAGGACCTGTATATACAGTTACGGCAAGATCTTTCATATGATAGGTAGTAAAGTTATCTCGCACTTCTGTCTTGTCTACATCTTTAGGCACGACAAATTTGTCGCCCAAGCGGTAGGTAGCAATAGCATAATCATCTTCAGAACCTAAGGATGGCAAATCATTAGCGGTATAGGACTTACCAATATCTGCTAAATTATTTTGAGTAATGCTCGGCAACGGCCCTTCATTTTCGCTAGCCGCTTGCCAGAACTGTATAGAGTCACCAAATTCAGTAACTGCCATTTGTTCCGCCAACCACCCTGTTTTAGTGCGCTCATTTTTAGTCGTTGCTTCAGGTTTAACGACTTTTATGGGTGCATTATCAAGATAGGCTAAGCTATCAGCTTCGCCAGATGCCGCACCATCACCGTGACCAGTTGCAGCATCTTGGGCCGCCTCGTTCGTTTCATCAGTAGATTCTACTGCAAAAGGGTTAACTGTAGAAATTGCAGGCTCCTCTGCATATCCGATAGTAGTAGCAGATAAACCTACAAGGAGGGCCGCTACAATACGACTCTTCATAGAATAGTTCATCGATTAGTCTCCAATTGTGCACGCAACCATGTCAGCCAAGGTTCAAGACCATTATGGGCCGTGCAACTTACTTCAAATATCTCTCCATTAGGATTTAAATTACGAATATCTTGTATAGCCTGTTCCTTTTTGAAAGGCACATATGGCAACAAATCAATCTTATTAATGAGGATGGCCTTAGACTCTTTAAAGATTAATGGATATTTAAGGGGTTTATCTTCCCCTTCAGTAACAGATAAAACTGTTACTTTCATACTTTCACCAATCTCAAATTCTGCAGGACATACTAAATTGCCTACATTTTCGATAATGATCATATCAAGATCATCAAGATTTAAATCACCTAAGGCATCTTGAATCATCTGTGCATCGAGATGACAACCACCAACAGTATTAATTTGGATGACAGGCACGCCTAAGGCATGAATTCGTTCTGCATCCTTAGCGGTAAACAAATCACCTTCAATAACAGCTAGACGAAAATCCTTTTTTAAATCTTGTAAGGTTGCCTCTAAAAGAGATGTCTTACCAGCCCCTGGAGAACCTAACAAGTTAAATACAAATATATTTTTTTCCTTAAACAACTGTTGTAAGGACTCTGCAATGGCATCATTTTTTGCCAATACATTAGTTTTAACTTGAACTTGCATGTCCTAACCTTTCTATCAATCGATATCCATGGAGGTCACTTGTAGTTCGCGACCACCAATGGTTTGTACGAAATGACTGTCACAATAGGGACAGATAAACTTATAATTTTCTACAGGAAATGTTTTATCACAATCCAAGCACTTTCCTTCAATAGGAATGGTGTTAATTTCTATACGTGAGCCTTCTGCTGCG
>URZS01000195.1 GCA_900552445.1 uncultured Veillonella sp.
CCTTTATATATGATTCTAAAAATCTTATTGCTAAATACTTATGAAATACTAATTAAATACTAACTAAAACGATGACCATTAGAAATAACTAATAAAACCCCTACCGTGAAGGAGCCCTTCATCGACAGGGGTTATCTATTAATGGCTTTCTTTTTTTGCACACTCAGGGCATACACCTTCAAAGGTAATATGTTGACCTGTAATTTGGTACTCGCTACCTTGATCCGCAATGGTTTTAATAGCTTGCAAATCAATACCCATCATATCTTCTACCTTATTGCAACGAACACAACGGATATGAGAGTGAGCTGCTGTGTCCCAATCGTAATGAGCGCGCTCATCACCAACTTCTAAAATTTTTACAAGACCGATTTTTTCAAAAATCTCCATCGTCTTGTACACTGTAGCCAAGCTCATGCTTGGATGTTCAGGGCGCAACGTATGATACAACATTTCTGCTGTAGGATGATCATGATGACCACGCAATGCATCATAAATCGCAATACGTTGTGGGGTTACTTTAAACCCTTGGCTACGCAAAATTTGTGCGATATCCATAATAATCTACCTTTCTCCACTTGGAAATCTATAAGGCATAGGCCATTATCGACCATTTACAAGAAATAATTATTATTTATTATATCAAAATTCTCAATACTTATCAAGATAGATAGTATTAACTATTAAGTAATAAAAAATGTGGATTGCTCGTAAGCAATCCACCTTTTATTAGTCTTTAAAGTAAGGTTTGAAACCTTCACCTTGATGACGAGGTTTTCTATCACCACGTGGACGATCAGATCTACGATCATCTCTGCGGCGGTCATCACGACGTTCACCTCTGCGGTCATCACGGCTGCGACGAGGGCGGTCATCGCGACGACGATCTCCGTCACGGCGGCGATCACCATCTCTACGACGATCACCATCACGACGGCGGCGGTCACTACGGCCACCTTCACGGCGACGGCGTACGCGTAATGGTTTTTCTTCTGTAATATTTACAGGAGTCGTATCTGGTTCTTTTGTTAACAATTTAAGAGCAGCTGCCAACAGTGTTACGGAATCTGTATCATTCAACAATTCCTCTGCACTTGTTTTGAATGGTGCTAATGCTTCTAAATTATCTGTCATTTCAACGAGGCTTTCAATTGCCAAACGTTGTTGACCTTCAAGAACTTCACCTAAGGAAGGTGCACGACGGCGTGCGATTTTACGTTTTGTTAAACGCTCGATAGCATGTAAATGCTCCATTTCACGAGGGATAACAAACGTGAAAGCTTGACCAGCTTTACCGGCACGGCCTGTACGACCTACGCGGTGCGTGTAGCTTTCAGGATCTTGAGGCATATCGTAGTTATATACGTGAGATACGCCAGAAATATCAAGACCACGAGCTGCCACATCAGTAGCCACGAGAATATCGATGGTACCTTCGCGGAATTGACGAATTACGCTGTCTCGTTTTTGTTGAGACAAATCGCCATGGATACCTTCCGCCATGTAACCACGTTTTTTAAGACCTTCAGTTACTTCATCAACACGACGTTTTGTACGTGTGAAGATAATAGCAAGTTCAGGTGTTTGGATATCGAACAAGCGGCAAAGAACATCGAATTTTTGACGGTCTTGCACTTCGATATAATATTGTTCAATTAAGTCCATCGTAACTTGAGTCGGTTTCATACGAATCAATGTTGGCTCTTTCAAATATGTTTCAGCTAATTGTTGGATAGCTTTAGGCATAGTTGCGGAGAACAACAATGTTTGATGGTCTTCTGGGATAGCACCCAAGATTTTATTGATATCATCAACAAAGCCCATGTTTAACATTTCGTCGGCTTCGTCCAATACCACAACTTTCACATGGTCAAAGTGGATAGAACCACGATCCATATGGTCCATCAATCGGCCTGGAGTGGCAACGATGATTTGTGGGTTCTTTTTCAAGGCACGGAACTGACGATTAATATCTTGACCACCATAAATAGGTAGTGCTGTGATATTTGTGTATTGAGCCATTTTATTAAGCTCTTCAGCTACTTGGATAGCTAATTCTCGTGTAGGGGATAAAATAACTACTTGAACGTGACGCTCATTCCCGTCTACGCGTTCCAATACAGGCAAGCCAAATGCTGCTGTCTTACCAGTACCTGTTTGAGCTTGACCGATCATGTCTTTACCGCTCATGGCTACTGGGATAGCTTCCTGTTGAATTGGCGTAGGCTCTTCAAAGCCCATATCGTTTAACGCTCTTAGAACAGGTTCGCTAATCATTAATTGTTCAAATTTTTCTAACATCTAAATGTGTTTCCTCCTATCGCGCACGAATTATGCGCGTTAGAATAGTATATCATATTTTGAAAGTGAGCGCTATAAAAGTAATTTCGAATCTAAACTAAATCTGTTTTCTTCTCGACAAAAAACGTTCCATTAAAACGATTCCACCTGATATACATAGGAAAACAATATAGGATAAATTAATAGGACTATACAAGCATTCAACAAGAACAACCCATATAATTAATAGTAATTTAGAAATCCATTTCGTTCTTATTTTATCAGCAATCATAAATATAGATAAATTGATAATTATTTTGATATTTATAGCCGCAATAATAACTATTGAGGTAAACTCTTCTCTATAATCTGTCAGTTCATATAAGGGATATAATAAATAACTCAAAAGAGCGCTAAGTATTATTAAGAACCAAATATTGAGTCCCTTTAAAAGTTTAGCTTTACTATAGTAAAATACTCCAACCAAAAGAAAGAGTAAAACACTAAGTAATATTCCTATAACTAATAGATAATCTATGTGAATCATGGTATATACCGCCCTCTCAAACAACACATTTTCATATGGCTACAATTATAACATAGCGTATACAGTCACAGGTAATAGACTTGTTAAGTACAAAAGAGGTGCCTCGTTATTATAGTTTATAGGAGAATTGTATGGTATTAATCAACTATATAAGTAAA
>URZS01000196.1 GCA_900552445.1 uncultured Veillonella sp.
CAAACTAATCATTCACTTAGGCCCTTGTTGTATACCGCTAGTTATAAGGACTTTTATTAGATAATACATATATGATTTACAAGAGAATGAAAGGTACCATTATGGAAACAATCGTTCAAGCAAAACGCGTATTAGAAATTTTTAAAGAAATGAGCCAAATTCCTCGCGAATCTGGCAATGAAAAAGGCATTAGTGATTACATCGTAAACTTCGCTAAAAACTTAGGTCTTGAAGTTCACCAAGACGAAATCTTCAATGTAGTTATCAAAAAAGCTGCATCTCCAGGATATGAAAACCGCCCAAGTATCATCTTGCAAGGTCATATCGACATGGTGTGTGTAAAAGATCATGATTCTAACCATGATTTTGCTAAAGATCCAATTGCTAACATCATCGAAGGCGAATGGATGCGTGCTGATCACACTACTTTAGGTGCCGACAATGGCATGGGTGCTGCTATGATGCTCGCTATCCTCGAAGATGAAAGCCAACAACATGGCCCTATGCAATTACTGTTCACTACTAACGAAGAAACAGGAATGGACGGTGCTTTTGCGCTTAAAGAAGGTCAAGTAACTGGTGATTACCTCATCAACCTTGATACAGAGGTAGAACATGACTTTACTGTTAGCTGCGCTGGCGGTTGCCACGTACATGTAAACATTCCATTGTTACGCGATAACAACCAACCAGGCTATGATGCGGGCTTGTCCATCACTGTAACTGGCCTTAAAGGCGGCCACTCTGGTATCGAAATCAACGAGCAACGAGCAAACTCCAACCAAGTATTAACTCGTGTACTCTATGATATTCAACAACAATATCCTGTAAGCTTGGCATCCTTCGAAGGTGGCGTTAAGCATAATGCTATTCCATCTAAATCTATAGCTGTATTATCTGTACGCTCCGAAGATGTATCCGCCATTAAAGCATTGCTGGCATACCAAGAAAAACAATACCAACATGAATATGAAGTGGCAGACCCAGGTCTCAAATTCGTAGTAGAAGATGTGGCCACACCAGAAGTAGTATACGCAGATGACACAGCAGAAGCACTCATCACGTATATCTATCTTGCACAAGATGGGGTTCACTCTGTAAGTAAATCCATTCCAAACCTTGTAGAAACATCTAACAATATTGCCATCGTTCGTGAAAATGCCCATACACTAGAAGTGATTATTTCCATCCGCAGCTCCAACAGCAATAGCCTTGAATTCTTGACTAAGAAAATGATGCTTCTTGCTAAAGCTCTTGGCGTATCTGCAGAGCGCACTGGTGGCTACCCTGCATGGGAATACGACAAAGGCTCTAAATTAGAAGAGCAAGCCATTTCCTTACATAACGAAATGTTCGAAACACCAGCCAATGTAAATGCTGTTCACGCTGGCCTTGAATGTGGTTTATTGAAAGGCATATTGCCAAATACACAAATGATCAGCTTTGGTCCTACAATCGTAAGCCCACATACACCAACAGAACGGGTCCACTTACCATCTGTAGAGAATGTGTATGTATATCTCAAAGCATTGTTAGCAAAATTACAATAATATAGTCTCTCTCCATCCCTCCTATAAGATTTTCAGTTGAGCTCCCCTCACTGAATGATCTATTAGGAGGGATTTTTTTATAAATTTATCAAAATATGTAAATAAATATTTATCCAAATAGGAGTATGTTGTCATATATATTACACAAGGTATGCACCTTTTATTTACAAATAATTATGAATATCAACTACACTTGCCAGTATACTCATATAAAGTATATACCCCCAATATTTTAAAAAAGTCAGTTAATTCCTGATATGTTCATGATTTTCTATATACCCCAGGGAGTATTTTCTGTGTTATCCTATAGGTGTATACTGTGTTTACATTACTCAGGAGGTGTATATGATTCCAATAGTTATCATATCCGGATTTCTCGGATCTGGAAAAACAACATTCCTACAACATATACTAAAAGAACATAAATCTACAGATAAAATTCTCATCATAGAAAACGATTTTGGCGAAACAAGCCTCGATGCGGTAAATCTCTCCAAATCAGGTGCTACTGTTCGCGAAGTTACATCTGGTTGCATTTGTTGTAGCTTACAAGGTAATTTTCAACAAGCATTGCTCGATATTCTCCAAAACCATGAAGTAGATATTATCTATATCGAGCCATCTGGCGTCAGCAAATTAAGTGAAATCATCCATACTTGTAACGATGAAGAAATTGCAAAGTCCGCCTACGTTCATGCTTCAGTTACAACTGTTGATGCTATGCAAGCACCTATGTTTATCAAAAACTTTGGACTCTTCTTTAAAGACCAAATTACCCATAGCGATGCGATTTTCTTGAGCCATACAGAGGATATTCAACAAACAAGCATTACAAAACGTATGATTCGCGACCTTGCACCTAATACGCCAATCCATGAAGAAGCATGGGATACCCTTTCCCTACGGGACTACATCAAACGACTCTATCATTGTCACGACGACAACTGCTTGCATGATGAACATCTATTTATGAGTCATACCTTTAAAGATTTGCGCACTCTCAGCCTCTTACAATGGAAAACCATATTAGAAGGCATGCCAGATACAGTACTTCGTGCAAAAGGTATTGTACCGACCACAGAAGGACCTCACGAACTTCAGTATGGCACACATTACTGTTCCCTTACACCTACTGAGTCTACCGATTATAGCTTAGTCGTTATCGGTACAGATTTTAATGTACCAATGGTGCATAACGAAGTGTGTCAATCATGATACCAGTTTATATCGTTACAGGCTTCATTGGCTCTGGTAAAAGCTCCTTCATTAACGAACAAGTACAACATCGCAAAAAACTAGGTGGTACAGCACTGATTAGTGCCGAAGAAGGTAGTGTAGAGCTTATCAAAAAGCCGTTACAGCTCGATGCAGATACATTGAGTACTATCAGCCCTGCGGATCCATCCTCTTACGATACTATAGCTAGT
>URZS01000197.1 GCA_900552445.1 uncultured Veillonella sp.
TTGAATATCATTCACTACATGCACGATAAATACGCTTATGAAAAATTAGAAATGGCATTGCATGACCGTAAAGTAACTCGTTGGTTTGCAACTGGTATCGCTGGTTTATCCGTAGTAGCTGACTCCTTGTCTGCTATTAAATACGCTAAAGTAAAACCTATTCGCGACGAAAACGGCATCGCTGTTGATTTCGAAATCGAAGGGGACTTCCCTAAATATGGTAACGATGACGATCGTGTAGATAGCTTGGCAGCAAAAGTTGTTTCCACATTTATGAACAAGATTCGCAAACATCCTACATACCGTCAATCCGTTCCTACTATGAGTTTGTTAACAATTACTTCCAACGTAGTATATGGTACTGCAACAGGTTCTACGCCAGATGGCCGTAAAGCTGGTGAAGCTTTTGCCCCTGGTGCTAACCCAATGCATGGTCGTGATACTCACGGTGCTATTTCTTCGTTGGCATCCGTAGCAAAAATGCCATGGCGTGATAGCTCCGATGGTATTTCCAATACCTTCTCTATCATTCCTGACGCATTAGGTAAATCTGGTGAAACATTTGTGTCCCTCAGCGATTTTGATATTGAGTTAGATCCATCTCAATTGCCTAACTCCAATACAAACTTCGCTTGCAGCGAACCGAATGTTACTATAAAGGAAGATAAATAATATCTTCCATAGTATCTATGTGCTTTCACCGGCACTGATATGAGTGTTAGTCATGGTTGAAAGGAGGTAATACCCATGAGCAACCAACAACAAATCGATAACTTGGTAGAGTTATTGGATGGCTACTCCCAAAAAGGCGGTCATCATTTGAACGTTAACGTGTTCACTCGCGAAACATTGTTAGACGCTCAAAAACATCCTGAGTTGTACCCTCAATTGACTGTTCGTGTGTCTGGTTACGCAGTGCACTTCAGCAAATTGACTAAAGCACAACAGGATGAGGTTATTTCTCGTACATTCCATCAACAAATCTAATCGAGGTTTTCTATGACAGGACGTATTCATTCGGTCGAAACGATGGGTACGGTTGATGGTCCAGGCATGCGCATGGTGGTTTTTCTCCAAGGATGCCCCATGCGTTGTGCATATTGCCACAATCCCGACACATGGAATGAAACCAGCGATGATGCTAAGTTCATGACTGTTGAGGAGTTGTGGGACCAGTACGAACGTAACCGTCAGTTTTATACTAATGGTGGTATCACCGTCACAGGTGGGGAAGCTCTCATGCAAATTGACTTTGTTACTGAGCTTTTCACATATTTCCGTGAAAGAAACGTCCATACCTGTTTAGATACAAGTGGAATTTGTTTTGATCCCCACCAAGAGGTGGCCTACCGTAAGCTACTCAGGGTCACTAGTCTCGTCATCCTAGACCTTAAGGAAATCGATGATGATAAACATCTGTGGTTAACAGGCAAATCGTTAGAGCCTATTCTCGGCTTTGCTCGATTGACAGCAGACGTAGAAGTTCCCATTTGGGTTCGTCACGTTGTAGTTCCTACGATTACAGATAATGCAGATCATCACTATCGTCTAGGCTTTTTCCTAGGGTCTCTGAAAAACTTACAAGCCGTTGATTGCTTACCATATCACGTTATGGGTACTGCTAAATATAAGGAGTTAGGTATTACCTATCGCCTAGAAGGCATACCAGCTGCTACAAAAGATCTTGCAGCTAAAGCAACAAGAACCGTGGTGGAAGGAATCAAGGCCTATCGACGCCATTGGTGGAGTCCCATCAAAACACAACATCAATCATAATCAAGTTTGAGGATAACTACCTCCCTTGATATATATATACATATATACCAAGACTTGATCTATGATAGCCCTAAACAATAGAGCCGTCCCCACACAACCGGGGACGGCTCTTATTGTTTGTTCTAATATCTATTTTATTTAGATACTACATTAATAGGTTCACCTTTGAAGAAGGCTTGTACATTGTCACGAATGATACCTACCAAGCGTTGGCGTGTTTCAAGGCCTTTCCAGCCCATATGAGGTGTGATAATCACATTATCGAGTGTATATAGAGGGCTATCCTCTGCTGGAGGTTCTACCTCTTGTACATCGAGACCTGCACCTGCAATGCGTTTAGCCGCTAATGCTTCACAAAGCTCAGCTTCATTAATAAGTGGACCACGACCAGTATTGATGATGACTGCGCTAGGTTTCATTTTACCGATAGTTTCTTTATTAATCATGTGCTTAGTTTGGTCATTCAATGGGCAATGCAATGTAATATAATCACTATTTTCTAGCAATTCATCAAGACTTACATAACGAATACCATCACCATCAGCCTTTGGTGTCCGTGTATGGACCAAGATATTCATACCGAGCGCTTTTGCTACTTTGATCACTTCCATACCAATGTGACCAGCACCAACAACACCTAATGTTTTACCATTCACTTCTGTGTGGCTCACTTGTAAATGTTTTGTGAAATTACTGCGATCGCCTTTAGCAAGCATGCCAATTTGTTTCTGCATGGTAGACGCAAAATTGAGGATCATCATGATTACCGTATGTGCTACACGCTCTGTACTATATGCTGGAATATTACACACTGTGATGCCTCTTTCCTTAGCCGCGTTGAGGTCGATATTATTATAACCTGTCCCCGCTTCTACGATGAGTTTTACAGTATCTGGGAATTGTGAAAGCAAATCAGCCCCTACTGGTAATTCTTTTGTAACTACAACGCGAGCCCCTTGAATACGTTCAATAAGCTCTTCATTTGTACTATCATCATAAACCTGTACATCACTAGATAACACAGAGAAATCTAATGCTCGGTCGTAATTCATTTTACTTGCATTTACCACTACTACACGTTCACTCATGAGAACCTCCTACATAGTTATTAAATTTTATAAAGTATACGTAACGCCCAAATCTAGGGCTTACATACACCTATAAAGAAAAATACTTCTACATAAATTAT